>WGEM01000001.1 GCA_015492755.1 Gemmatimonadota bacterium
GCAGCAGCTCCTGGAGACGCTGGATGACGAGGAGCGCATGCGCCGCTGCCTGGTGGCGGTGGAGCGTGAGCTGGCGCGCATCGACGCGCAGGAGGACATCCAGGCGAGGGTGCAGTCGGAGCTGGGCGAGCGCCAGCGGGAGATGCTCCTGCGCGAGCAACTCAAGGCGATTCAGAAGGAGCTGGGCGAGGAGGAGGACCGCGACGAGATCGAGGAACTCCGCCAGCGCATCGAGGAGCTGGGGCTCAACGAGGAGCAACGCGCCGAGGTGGAGCGGGAGCTCCGCCGTCTGGAGCGCACCAGCCCACAGTCCGCCGAGTACCAGGTGATCCGCACCTTCCTGGAGTGGGTCATCGAGCTCCCGTGGAACGTGCGCACCGAGGACAAGATCGACCTGGCTCTGGCCGAGAAGATCCTGGAAGAGGATCACTACGGGCTGGAGGACGTGAAGGATCGCATCCTGGAGTTCCTGGCGGTGCGCAAGCTCCAGCTCGAACGCGAGGCGGAGGCCCGCGCCGCGGCTCCGGATGAGGACACGGCTGAGGCGGAGGCCACTCCCGCCGCCGGCGAGGGCGGCGAGGGGAACGGCGACGTCTCCGGCGAGGCGTCCGGGACCGCGCCTCTGGCGACGGAATCCGGACAGGCCCGTGACGAAGGCGATTCCGGAGAGGCGTCCGGGGCGGAGACGGGCGAGCCGGCACCGGAGGACATCGCGCCTTCGGGACGCGGGCCCATTCTCCTCTTCGTGGGTCCGCCCGGTGTGGGGAAGACCTCCATCGCCAAGTCCATCGCTCGGGCGCTGGGCCGCAAGTACGTGCGGGTGTCGCTGGGCGGCGCCCGGGACGAAGCGGATATCCGCGGCCACCGGCGCACGTACGTCGGCGCCATGCCCGGGCGCATCATCCAGGGGATGCGGCAGGCCAAGAGCAAGAACCCCGTCTTCCTCCTGGACGAGATCGACAAGCTGGGGGTGTCCTTCCAGGGAGATCCCAGCGCGGCGCTCCTGGAGGTGCTGGATCCGGCGCAGAACTCCACCTTCGTGGACCACTATCTGGGGATCCCGTTCGACCTCTCGGAGGTTCTCTTCATCGCCACGGCGAACTACGTGGACCGGATCCCCGCACCGCTCCTGGACCGCATGGAGCGGGTGGACTTCGTGGGCTACACCGAGCAGGAGAAGCTGGAGATCGCCAAGCGGTACCTCCTGCCCAGGCAGCGCAAGGAGAACAGCCTCACGGAGGACGAACTCCAGATGTCGGACGAGGCCATCCTGGCCATCATCCAGCAGTACACCCGCGAGGCGGGCGTGCGGCAACTGGAGCGTGAGATCGGCAAGTTCGCCCGGAAGGTGGCCCGCAAGATCGCCAGCGGCGAGATCGAGCGCATGCACGCCACGCCGGACGATGTGCGTGAGCTGCTGGGGCGGCCGCGCGTCCACCCGGAGAAGCTGGCTGCGGAGGACCGCGTGGGCGTGGCCACCGGCATGTTCTACACCCCCATGGGTGGCGATATCATGTTCGTGGAGGCCACGGTGATGCCCGGCGACGGCAAGTTCGTCCTCACCGGGCAGCTGGGCGACGTGATGAAGGAGTCGGGCCGCGCGGCGCTCTCCTACGCCAAGGCCAACTACGAGCGCCTCGGGATTCCGGAGGAGGCGCTGAAGGGCAGGGACGTGCACGTCCACGTGCCGGCGGGCGCCATCCCCAAAGACGGTCCCTCCGCCGGGATCACCATGGCCACCGCGCTCATCTCGGCGCTCTCCGGGCGCAAGGTGCGCCGTGACGTGGCCATGACCGGCGAGCTCACCCTCACCGGCCGGGTGCTGCCCATCGGCGGGGTGAAGGAGAAGGTTCTGGGTGCGGTGCGCGCGGGGATCCGGGAGATCATCCTGCCGAAGGACAACGAGGCGGACCTGGACGACATCCCGGAGGAGGTGCGCGAGACGCTCAGCATCCACCGGGCGGAGACGCTGGACGACGTGCTGGACGTGGCGCTGGTGAAGGACGGGAGCGACGCCCGAGCCGCCCGTGCCGGAAGCGGGGAGACGACGCCGGAGGGCGGAAACGGGGAGCGCGCGGCGGCCAGGGGCGCCGACGGAGCGCCGAAGAAGAAGCGCAGCCGGCGTCAGCCGCCGGCGGACGAAGGTGGTGCGGCGCGCATCTGACTCGCGGCTCCTAACGCACTTCGATCCGTCCGGCGGGCCCCTCCACCACCTCACCGATGACGGCCCGCACTGGCGCACCTCCCTCCAGCTCCTCCAGGAGCGCGTCCACCCGGTCCGCCGGGACGCTCAAAAGGAGGCCGCCGGAGGTCTGCGCGTCCGCCAGGAGGAGTCGGGTCACCGCGTCCACGGCGTCGTCGAAGCGCACGTCGGCGGCGGTGTCGTCCAGGTTGCGGCGCGTCCCGCCGGGCACGTGGCCCACCGCCGCCAGCGCGGCGGCGCCTTCCAGCACGGGCACCTCCGAGGCACGCAGGCGAGCCGCCACCCCGGAGGCGCGCAGCATGTTGCGGAGGTGGCCCACGAGGCCGAACCCGGTGACGTCGGTGGCGGCGCTCACCCCCACGGACACCATGGCCGCGGCGGCTCCGGCGTTGAGCGCGGTCATCACCTCCACCGCCCTGGCCACCACCGGGGTGGGCGCCGCGTCCTTCTTGAGCGCCGTGGCCACCACGCCCGAGCCCAGCGGCTTGGTGAGCACCAGGACGTCGCCCGGCCGGGCGCCGGTGTTGCGCACGATGCGCTCGGGGTGCACCTCGCCCACCGCCACCAGTCCGTACTTGGGCTCGGGGTCGTCGATGCTGTGCCCACCCAGCATGGGGGCGCCGGCGCTGCGTACCACGTCGCTTCCGCCACGCAAGATCTCCTCCAGGAGCCCCGCGTCCAGGAGCTTCCGGGGAAAGCCCACCAGGTTCAGGGCGAAGAGCGGCCGCCCGCCCATGGCATAGACGTCGGAGAGCGCGTTGGCGGCGGCGATGCGCCCGAAGTCGTACGGGTCGTCGACGATGGGCGTGAAGAAATCCGCCGTCACCACGAGGGCGCGGTGGGCGTCGATACGATACACGGCGGCGTCGTCGCCGGTCTCATGACCGACGAGCACGTCCGGGTCTTCCACCGGCAGGACGTGACGCAGAACCTGCGTCAGTTCGGTCATCCCGAGCTTACACGCTCAACCGGCTCCGTGGCTGAGCAGGGACAACCGGATCTCCGGCCGCTGATCCCTGGGCTCGCTGGCCATCGCCTCCTCGGGAAGGGGTGGGCGTGCGCTCCGGCGCCGAAGTGCGCCGGCGGGAGGAAGTTGGCGACGGGGCGCGCTCGCGGAAACCCACGGGCGGGCGCGGGTACATATCTCTCCCCGGGGCGCGGAATCGTCGCCCCCGGCGTCCCGATCCACGCATCACAACGCATGAGCGCACCCTCACGTTCCGCACGACAACTCCTGGCCGAAGAGCTGGCACGGCCCGACGCCGAGATGAACCTGGCCCGGGCGTGTCTCCTGGTGGCGAAGGAGGAGTATCCACAGCTCTGCGTGGATCTCTACCTGGCGCGCCTGGATCAGTTGGCCGAGGAGGCGCGTGACCGGCTGGGCGACGAGACGGCGCCGGTGGTGGTGCTGGGGGAGGTGGTGGATCTCCTCTACCGGCGTCGCAAGTTCCGGGGGAATCGCGAGGCCTACTACGATCCGCGCAACTCGTACCTGAACGACGTGCTGGATCGGGGCCTGGGAATCCCCCTGACGCTGGGCATCGTGCTGCTGGAGGTGGGATGGCGACTCGGCCTTCCCATGGAGGGCGTGCGCTTCCCCGGGCACTTCCTGGTGCGCTTTCAGGGGGAGGCGTATCACCTGCTCATCGATCCGTTCCACGGCGGTGACGCTCGGCCCGAGAAGGACGCCCAGGAACTCCTGGACCGGGTGTACGGCGGCGTGGTGCGGATGCGGCCTTCCTACCTGAGGCCCGCCACCCGGAGGGAGATGTTCGTGCGGCTCCTCACGAACCTGAAGGGCGTCTACACCAACGTGGGCGACGATGTCCGCGCGCTGGCGGTGGTGGAACGGATTCTCATGGCGATCCCCACCGCGCCGGCGGAGAACCGGATGCGCGGCGTGCTCCTGGCCCGGCTGGGTCGCCACGAGGAAGCCGTGGAGCAGCTGGAGCGCTACCTGAGGGTGGCGCCCGGCGCTTCAGACGTGCCGCGCATCGAGGCGCTCCTGCGCGACCTGCGGGAGGGGCGCAACCCCGTGGACGGAAGCGAATGGCAGTGAGGGAGCCTCCGGCCGGATACGCCGCGGCGCGGGATGCCGCCGCGCTCTTCCACCGCTCTCACCGGGTGCGCCTCCTGGTGGAGGGACGCGCCCCCTGGCAGATGCTGAAGGGGGTTCTTTCCGGCGCCGCCGCGGCGCCGCCCTCCGACGCCGCGGCGCCGGGGGTGCCCGGGGCGGTGGTGGGGCGCGCCACCTACCACACGGCGCTCACGCCCAAGGGGAAGACCATGTCGGACCTCCGGATGGTGGCGCTGGAGCCCGGGCCGGAAGGGACGCTCCTCCTGGACGTATCCGCCGAGGGCGCCGAGGCGCTCCGGGCGCACTTCGCCAGGGTCCTTCCGCCGCGCTTCGCCCGCACCCGCGACGTCAGCGACGAGACCGGAATGCTCACCGTGGTGGGCCCCCGCGCGGCGGAGCTCCTGGCGGCGGCGCTGGCACCGGA
>WGEM01000002.1 GCA_015492755.1 Gemmatimonadota bacterium
ACTTCTACCGGCTGGACCGGAAGGCATACGCACTGGTGGGAGATCGCGGGCGGGGGCGTTTCCGCCTGGGGGATCGGGTGCGGGTGCGCGTCGCGCGGGTGGATAAGGAGTCGCGCCATATCGACTTCCTCCTGGTGCGCACGCTGGCGAGGAGCTCCCGCGCGCGTTGACAGGAGGCGCGTCGGGCTCCTAACCTGACGCGCTCCCCCAACCCTCGGAATCCATGGCCTCCGACAAGACCGTTCTCTTCTACGGACCTGGTCGTTCAGAGCCTTCGGCGCTCCTCCGCCGCTTCATCGACGCGCGCGGGCTGGAGGTCATGGTGCTGGACGGGCCGAACGACGTTCACGCGATGGTGAACCGGACCCTCCCGGCCTGCATTGCGCTGGAAGGCACTTCGGAGGACGCCGCGCTCCTCGAGCTGGTCCGGGAGCTCAAGGCCGACTCATTCACCGGCATCGTACCGCTGGTGGTCTCGGTGCTGGACGGAGGATCGGATTCCAGGGGGGCGCTGGTGGCGGCGCTGCTGGAGGCGGGTGCCGACGAGGTGGTGGAACAGGACCGGTCCGAGCGCGAATCGCTCCTGCGCCTCGAGCAGGTGCTCCGACGCGCGGATCGGGACGTTTCGGTCCATCCCACGACCCGGCTGCCCGGGACGAACCACATTGCTCGGGACATGGAACGCCGGATTCGGTCAGGCGAGAAATTCGCGGTCTGCTACGCCGACCTGGATCACTTCAAGGAATTCAACGACCGCTATGGCTACCAGTACGGCGACGCGGTGATCGGGCTCCTGGCGCGCATCCTCCGCGACGTGGTGCGGGGGCTGGCCCCGGGAGGATTCGTGGGCCATATCGGGGGGGATGACTTCATCTTCAACATTCCGGTGGAGTACCTGGAGGCCACCTGCGACGAGATCATCCGCACCTTCGACGAACTCATTCCGTACCAGTACACGGAAGACGACCGGAAGGCGGGCTACTTCCTGGGGAAGGACCGGCGCGGCAACATCCACCGGATCCCCATCATGGCGCTCTCCATCGGCGTGGTGACGAACCAGTATCAGGACTTCGACCACCCCGGCATGATCAGCGAGCTGGCGGCGGAGATGAAGACGTACGCCAAGTCGCTTCCTGGATCCAAGTACGTGGTTGACCGCCGGCATCAATCGCCGACATTGGAGACGGCGGCCGCGAAAGACGCGGACGCGCTGGCTCGGAGGCGCCCTCCCGGCGAGCCGGCGGAGGCGAACCAATAACTCCGGAAAACCATGGTCATTACCGTTTCGTGTCCGTCGTGCGGGGCTTCGTTCCCCGTGGACTCCAACAAGATTCCTGAAGCCGGCGTCAACGCGCGCTGCAGCTCCTGTGCGTTCGTCTTCCGCATCGAGCGCCCTCAGCCGGTGGAGGAGCTGGCGCCGGACGTGGCCGAGGCTCCGCAGGCCGCGCCGGTGCCGGAGCATGCCCCGGAGCCCGAGTCGGAACCCGAGCCGGCCGTCGGGTCGCCGGAGGGGACGCCCGCGGCCACCACCGGTGCGGACGCCACCGGCGCCGACGACCGGGTCACCCAGCACGAGGAGCCCGAGACGATGATGGGCACCTTCGAGGCCCCGTCGGCTCCGGAGGTGGACGAGACGCCCGAGGCGGCGGACGCCGGCGCGGAGCCGGACACGCCCGTCGACGACCTTCCCTCCTTCACCGAGGAGCCGTCGCCTGAGGAGCCCGTAGCCGCGGACGAGCCCGCAGCGGTGGAGGCGGAAGCGCCGGAGGCGCCGGCGCAGCCCATCCAGGGGTTCACCTTCGGGAAGCGGGATCCGAAGGAAAAGGCGCGCCGGCTGGCCCGGGTCCTTGTCTCGGACATGATCATGTACCACCCCGACCGCCACGCCCAGGCGCTGGCCAACGGCACGCTCAAGGAGGACTTCGAAGAGGAGATCGAGAAGTCCTGGAAGGAGTACGTGGAGCAGGTGGGTGAAGAGCTCGCCGAGGGTGAGGGCCGCGAGTTCTGGCGCGCGGCGCTGAACGACGTCCTGGCGCAGGGCCAGCAGATCTTCTGAGTTTCCGGGACGGCCGCACGCCTCGGGGGAGCAGCCCGGCTCCACCTGGCGACGCGCCGTTGATGGCGGGTTCGGCCCGCGATTATATTCCCGCGCGGCAGCGCGGCTGCCCGAGGGGCCGTCCGGATGGCGGGCGGCCCCTTTCGTCTGGGGCCGGAGCCCCGCGTACCCTACGCAGTGAATCGACGCATGAACAAGGAACAGCTCCAGCGCCTGGAGGAACTCCGCCGCAAGGTGGACGAACTCAGGGGGTACCTTTGACATCGAGGGTCGCCGCCAACGGCTGAGCGCCCTCGACCAGGAGATGGCCCAGCCGGGATTCTGGGACGACCAGGACCGGGCCCGTGCCACCATCGACGAGGCGAACCGTCTGAAGGCCTGGATCGAGCCGTTCACGGCCCTCGACGAGGACGTAGCCGAACTTGAGGCGATGGTGGAGCTTCTGGAGGACGAGGAGGACCCGGAGCTGGAGGCGGAGTTCGCCCGGGGGCTGGACGCGCAGGAGCGAGCCTACGAAGCGCTGGAACTCCGCACGATGCTCCAGGGCGAGGACGACCATCGGTCCGCCATCGTCACCATCCATCCGGGCGCGGGTGGACTCGAGTCGCAGGACTGGGCGGAGATGCTCATGCGCATGTACACCCGCTGGGCGGAGCGAAAGGGGTACGAGGTGAAGGTCCTGGACCTGCAGCCGGCGGAGGAAGCGGGCATCAAGAGCGCCACGCTGGAGATCAACGGGGAGAGCGCCTACGGCTTTCTGAAGGCGGAAGCCGGTGTGCACCGCCTGGTGCGGATCTCTCCCTTCGACGCCCAGTCCCGTCGTCACACCTCCTTCGCCAGCGTCTTCGTCTATCCGCAGGTGGAGGACGACATCGAGATCGAGATCGACGAGAACGACCTCCGTATCGACACGTACCGCGCGTCGGGCGCCGGCGGCCAGCATGTCAACAAGACAGACTCCGCGGTGCGGATCACGCACATCCCCACGGGCATCGTGGTGGCGTGCCAGCAGGAGCGCTCGCAGCACAAGAACCGGGCCACCGCCATGAAGATGCTTCGGGCGGCGCTCTACCAGCATGCCCTCATGGAGCGGGAGAAGGAGAAGGAGGCGCTGGAGGCGCAGAAGACCGCCATCGACTTCGGGAGCCAGATCCGCTCCTACGTCTTCCAGCCCTACACCATGGTGAACGACCACCGCACCGAGGTGAAGGTCACCGACGTCCACGCCGTGATGGATGGCGAACTGGACCCGTTCATCGAAGCGTACCTCAAGAAAGCGGCCGCCGCCGCACACAACTAGAAGGGTGATCGGAGATGGGGAGAGCCCGCGCGCAACACTATGGATAACATGATCTTACATACTTGTGGGTTGGGGTGGCACGGCCCCATCTCCGTCGTTGGAGCGCCTCGACGTAGCCACGGCTATGCCTTCGTCGCTTCGCCTAGGATCTGGGGCCGTGGCATCCCCAACGCGGCCCACCCCCTTTTCCGATCACCCTTCTAGGCCGCCGCTGGCGGGGGCTCCGGCTCCCGGCCGGCGGTGGAGGACGGCAACGAGATGGACGAGCTGAACCAGGTACTCCGCGTGCGGCGCGAGAAGCTGCAGGCGCTGAGGGACGCGGGAATCGAACCGTTCGCATACAACTACACGCCCAGTCACCGGTGTGGCGAGGCGCGGAGCCTCTTCGAGGAGGAGGAGGCGGCCGGT
Organism: Gemmatimonadota bacterium; assembly: GCA_015492755.1. Lineage (GTDB taxonomy): Bacteria > Gemmatimonadota > Gemmatimonadetes > Longimicrobiales > Gaopeijiaceae > S146-37. The sequence continues at coordinate 3,765 of WGEM01000002.1, forward strand.
GCCCTCACGGAGGAGGGACACGGCCCCACCGTGCGCATCGGGGGGCGGATCGTCTCCTGGCGGAGTCACGGCAAGAGCGCCTTCGCTCACCTGGAAGACGGCCGCGGGCGGATCCAGGTCTACTTCCGCAAGAACGTGGTGGGCGAAGAGGCGTTCGCGCGTCTCGACCTCCTGGACCTGGGTGACTGGATCGGGGTGGAGGGACCGCTTTTCCGCACCCGCACCGGTGAGGTCACCGTGCAGGTGGAGGGGTGGAAGCTCCTCACCAAGTCCCTGCGCCCGCTTCCCTTCGGGAAGGTGGAGGTGGACCCCGAGACGGGCGAACGCATCGTGCACTCGGGCTTCGCCGATCAGGAGGCGAGGTACCGGCAACGCTACGCCGACCTGGCGGTCCATCCCGAGGTGCGCGAGGTCTTTCGCACGCGTGCCGCCATCGTGAGGGAGCTTCGAGCCTTCCTGGACGCCGAGGGCTTCCTGGAGGTGGAGACCCCCGTGCTGCAGCCGCTCTACGGCGGCGCGTCGGCCCGCCCCTTCGTCACGTATCACAACGCCCTGGAGCGGCGGATGTATCTGCGCATCGCCGACGAGCTCTACCTGAAGCGGCTCATCGTCGGCGGTCTGGATCGGGTGTACGAGCTCTCCAAGGACTTCCGGAACGAGGGGCTGAGCCGGGTGCATAACCCGGAGTTCACCATGCTGGAGTGGTATCAGGCGTTCAGCGATTACCACGACCAGATGGAGCTGGTGGAGCGCCTGGTGCTGCACGTGGTGGACCGGGTGAAGGGCACGCGCGTCATCGAATACGAAGGCCAGGAGATCCGGTTCGACCCGCCGTTCCGCCGCATCCGTCTGGTGGAGGCGCTCTCGGAGGCGATGGGCGCCGACGTCATGGCGATGAGCGAGAAGGAGCTCCGCCACCGCGCCGAGACGCTCCACATCCCGGACCTGGGGGGCGCCGGGTGGGGCAAGCTGGTGGACAAGCTCTTCGGCGAGCTGGTGGAGCCCGACCTCATCCAGCCCACCTTCGTGGTGGATCACCCGCTGGAGCTGAGTCCGCTGGCGAAGCCCCACCGTGAAGACGCGCGGCTCACCGAACGGTTCGAGCTCTACATCGGCGGTTCGGAGATCTTCAACGCCTTTTCGGAGCTCAACGACCCCATCGACCAGCGGGCGCGCTTCGAGGCGCAGGCGGCGCTGCGCGAGGCCGGCGACGAGGAAGCCCAGCAGATCGACGAGGACTACATCCGCGCGCTGGAGTACGGGATGCCGCCCACCGGGGGTGTGGGGATGGGGGTGGACCGATTCGTGATGCTCCTCACGAATCAGTCCTCCATCCGGGACGTGATTCTCTTCCCCATCCTGAGGGACGAAGGGTGAGCGACGCGCCCGCCCCCAGGGGTCGCGGCCGGCTGTACTGGTTCATCGCGCGCCACTACCTGGGCGCCACCCAGGGGCGGGGACTCCTCTCCCTCATCACCTGGATCGCGCTGGGCGGGGTCATCGTCGGCGTTTCGGCGCTGGTGGTGGTCATCGCGGTGATGACGGGGATGCAGGAGGATCTGCGCGCCAAGATCCTGGAGTCCACGCCACACATCCAGGTGATGGAGTCCGGCACCAGCCTCCGCCTCCACGACTGGCCGGAGGTGGTGGACCGGGTCCTGCAGGTTGAGGGGGTGGTGGGCGCGGCGCCGTGGGTGCTCTCCGACGTCTCCATCGTGCGCCAGGGCAGGGACGGGATGTACGCCCAGTCGGCCAACCTCTTCGGGGTGTACATCGACACGACGCGCGCGGCCCCCACGCCCATGGAACGGCGTATCCTGGAGGGCGCGCTGGACCTGCGCACTCCGGACTCCGGACTCCCACCCCTCCTCCTGGGGATCGGGCTGGCGGACCGCATGCAGCTCTTCCCCGGCGACACGGTGGTGGTGGTCTCCCTCGAAAACCTCCGGCGGGACGTCATGGGCGGCCTCACGCCCACGCTCCGGCAGTTCGAGGTCACCGGCACCTTCGAGACCGGGATGTACGACTACGACACCCGGAACGCGTACACGACGCTGGGAGCGGCTCAGGAGCTCGTGGGGATCACCGACCCGGAGGTGGCCAGCGGGATCGGCGTGCGCACGGTGGATCCCGGCAGGGCGGAAGAGATCGCCGAGCGCATCGCCGCGGTGCTGGGCTTCCCCTACTACGTGGAGTCGTGGGCCACCACGAACCGGGCCCTCTTCAGCGCGCTGAAGCTGGAGAAGATCGCCATGGGCCTCATCCTCTTCCTCATCGTGGTGGTGGCGGCCTTCAACATCGTGAGCACGCTGGTGATGGTGGTGGCGGACCGCACCCGGGAGATCGGCATCCTGAAGGCCATGGGCATGACACGCGCCGGCATCCTGCGGGTGTTCGTCCTGCAGGGGGCGTGGATCGGTGTGGTGGGCACCGCCGTGGGCTCGGTGCTGGGGGTGACGCTGGCGCTCCTCCTGGACCGGTACGAACTCATCCGGATCCCGCCGGAAGTCTATTTCGTGGACCACCTCCCCGTGTCGTTGAAGGCGGCGGACGTGGTGAAGATCGTGCTGGCGAGCGTGGCGGTGTCGCTGCTGGCCACGGTGTACCCCGCACGGCAGGCCTCGAGGCTGGAGCCGGTGGAGGCCATCCGCCATGAGTGAGCCGATTCTCGAGGCGTGCGGCCTGGTCAAGACCTTCATCGGAGGTGACGGCTCCGAGATTCGTGTCCTCCGCGGGGTGGATTTCCGGCTGGACGCCGGGGAGGCGGTGGCCATCATGGGCGCCAGCGGGGCGGGGAAGTCCACCATGCTGCACCTCCTGGGTGCGCTGGACCGCCCCACCGCCGGCGCGGTGCTCGTGCGGGGCCGCGACCTCTCCGGGCTGGACGACGAGGCGCTGGCGGTGGTGCGCAACCGCCACATCGGATTCGTCTTCCAGTTCCATCACCTGCTGCGGGAGTTCAGCGCGCTGGAGAACGTCATGATGCCGGCGCTCCTGGGTGGCGCCACCTTCCCCGAGGCGCGGCGCCGTGCCGCCGCGCTCCTGGACGACGTGGGGCTCACCCCGCGGCTCCACCACAAGCCGCGCCAGCTCTCGGGGGGTGAGCAGCAGAGGGTGGCGGTGGCCCGGGCGCTGGTGAACGAGCCCTCGGTGCTCCTGGCGGACGAACCGTCGGGGAACCTGGACAGCGAGTCCAGTGTCCGGCTCCACGACCTCCTCTTCCGCTTGCGCCAGGAGCGCGGACTCTCAATGGTGATCGTGACGCACAGCGCCGAGCTCGCCCAGCGCGCGGACCGGGTGCTGGTGCTGGCGGGTGGAGGGCTCCAACCCGCGGCTCGGGGGTAGGG
>WGEM01000003.1 GCA_015492755.1 Gemmatimonadota bacterium
ATGTGCGCCCCGGCCCACCGGCGGGGAAGCCTCCGGCACGCTGCTCGAAGGGTGATCGGAACGTGGGGTGGGCCGCGTTGGGGATGCCACGGCCCCGGAGGGCCTGTCCGATTCTCTGTGTACATCTGTGTACATGGGCTCTTCATCAGACGGGCACGCGGTCAGGGAACAGGAGCGCGAAGTGGTTCAGCGCGCTGCTTCAATCCTCCACCGGCCGGGTCCAGCGTTCACTCGCTTTCATGATGGCGAGGTAGAGCACCTTCCTTACCGGCTCGGGGCCGGGAAACGCACCGCGCTTCTTCGTCACCTTCCGGAGCTGTGGGTTCATCGCCTCGACACCGTTGGCCGTGTCCATCACCTTCCGTATCTCGCGCTGATCATCGAACAGCCGCGTGAGGTTGGACCAGTTCCTCCGCCATGTTCGGCTGATCATCGTGAAGCGCTCGTCCCAGCGCTCCTCGAATGCCGCCAGCGCCGCTTCCGCCGCCTCCCCCGCCGAGGCGGTCACACCGAAGCTCGAGGCCCTGGCGCTGGGGCCCGTGGAGGTGGTAGAAAGAGTGAAGCGAGCGGGGGGCGCGGCTACGCCGGCTGCAGAAGCCGACGCCTTCACGCGGACTGTGAGGTATGCCCGGGGGACAGGTCACGACCCAGGAGACCCTTGAGGAGTGGCCTCACGTCAGGGTCAGCCGTGGCCCGCTGCAGCGACTTGGTGAAGGCGTCGTGGGTGAACCACCCCGCCGAGTTCAGAAGGGAACGAGTGGGCGGTGCGTCGCCGCAGGGCAGAAGTACCGCCGCCAGTCGCGTGGCTCGCAGGAAGGTTCCGGGGGGGGGCAGACCTGCTTCGTCGAAGAAGCGGTAAAGTCCCGCCCGGGATAACCCTAGCCGGGCGGCCAGCCGGGAGACGCCGCCGCCTGCCATCCCGGTGGCCACAACGGCGGGCAGCGTGCCGTCATCCAAGGCGTCGGGCCAGAGAGCGCGGCAGGCCTGGACCAAGTGGTTGAGCGTGGAGTTCCGGAGCACCGCCCTCACCGCATCGTCGAGATCAAGCTGACGTCCGACGTCAGAGACTTGGATCCAGGCAAGGCCGATGAGGCGTGACTGGATGGCTGTGGCCAAAAGCTGAGCATCCGGCGAGAGAATCACGCCCACGGGAACAACGTGGGACCGCGAGCATGTCCAACGGATGAGTTCTTCCCATTCGGCTACGCTGCGCACCCGAACCAGCACCCCGTCGGTGGGCGACTCGTGGGGCGGAAGCGTGGGCAGGTGGACGAAGTCGAGCCAGGTAGGAGCGCCGAGGCCGTGGACCCTGACGAGGGAGAGGATCGGTGACGTGCCGCAACACCATCCGCGAACGTCAAGGGGGCTGCACCACAGTTGCCGGCCGAGGGGGGAAGCGCAAGGGTCTCGTGCCCGGGCAACGGCCGTGGGGCGTGAGAGGGATGATCGACGTACGCCGACTGATCCGCCCCGGCGCACCACGCTTCTCGCGACGACCCACGATTGGATGAGGCCGTGACGCACCGAACCCCGGTGGTCCGGGCCTGAGACGATCCGTCCGGTGAACGCCGGATTTTGAGACGAATCGGGTGTGGCGGCATGTGCCGGAGCGCCCCTGATTGTAGGACATGAAGGGTCGCAAGCGAGCTTCAGTCGCAGTTGCGGGATTACTTCTGGCTTGGAGCCTGCCTCTGCCGTGGCATGTCCACGGCCAGCAGCTGCTGCTCTCTGAGCAGACCCGCTTGGATATCCCGATCGAGGCGGATCCGCGGATGGTAGCAACGACTGCCGGCGGCAGGATGTTCGCGGTTGGACCTCCCACGGGGCTGGCGATCGCCGCAGACTCCGCAGGGCTGCGCTGGTCGCGGCCATCGCCGGTTGTTTGGCCCCTCGCAGCGGGGTGGTCGGACAGCACATGGTGGACGCTTGACGCTGCCGGTGCCATAACCGCGATGGATGACGAAAGCGGAGCTCTCGTCGATTCTCTAGTGGTAGAAATGCCCCCTCGTCCCATCAGTGCCACATGGGTGGATGGGTCCTTCCGCCTTCTGGTAGAATCGAGCGGTCAGGCGCTCGGCATGGCATCGATCAGGCTCGATGGATCGTGGGGATTCAGTGTCGATATTCCGTTGCCTGAGGGTTGGGATGCCCGGGCAACTCAGATCTCTCCTCTTGGAGATTCCGTCGCTTTAGTCGAGCGGAGATATCCCTTCCGTGTGATGCTCTATCCGGTCGATGCGAAGGCGGGCCAGGGAAACCTGGAGTACCCTGGGACGCTGTGGCAGGCACCGAGCCTCGTCGGTGTCCCTTCGGACTCCCTCAATCACTGGAAGGCACTGTCGGTGGTACCCATTCGAGGGGGGGTCCCTCCAGGTAATCGCCGATATCAGATCCGACCAGCGAATGTTGATTCGGCGTGACGGACGAGGCGCCATAGTGACCGAGCGCGGCTTAGATGTTCCGCTCGCATTCCTCGCTGGATACCCAGCCCTCGAACGGGTCGTCGCCGTTCGGAACCTCGGAGTCTGTCCGAGTAAAAGGAGTGGGCCGCGCACGTGGTGGGTTCGCGTGTTCAGCCAAGGAGCGCCGACGAGGCGTAGCAGCGCTACGGCGAGGAGAAGCGACGATGGATCAACCGCGAACCCACCACGTGCCCATCCACCTGCAGGACCATGACATCGAAGATTGTGGGTTGGGCGCGGCACGGCCCCGCCTCCGTCGTTGGCGCTCCTCGACGTAGCTCGGGCTACGCCGTCGTCGCGCCGCCTAGGATTCGGGGCCGTGGCACGCCCAACGCGGCCCGCTCTCTTACTCGGACAGGCTCCTAGGCCACCTCGAGGTCGTGTCGTACACCTGTGTCTGGAGTGGCCCAGACCTGAGACTCATTGGAGGTGAGTGATGAAGATGTCCAGGCTGTTCGCGGCTCTGTTGTTGACGGTGCCGGTTGCCTTGGCAACCCCTTCGGCGGGAGCGGCGCAGTGTTGGGGTTGCGGTGAATACCCCGACGGCTGCTGGGGGTGCCAGGGGGCGAAGAGCGGCGCAGGCGCCTGCGCTCAGCCGGTGTGCGGCGTGTGCCTTCCAGCACCGTGGGGCTGCGACGAAATGGTGTCTTTGGACGGCTCCGGTGTCCTTGGCCCTGGCATGGAGTGGACAGAGGTGGTGTCCACCTTGATCAACACCCAAGATCGGGAGTCATCGGGCGCATCCAGGCTGGTAGCTCGGCGTCCGTGTGACGACGCCATCGTGGCGAGGCGCTACCCTCATTGGAAGCAGGTTGCGGCGAGAGAGAATACGAGGGTACTGATCCTCTGACGGGGATGCTTAGGGGATCCTGCACCCCGACGGGAGGAGGTAGAAGTTCCCGATGAATCTCATTCCGCTGTTGCTGACCCTTCAGTCTCTTCAAGCGCCCCTTCCCCGGTGGCATGCGGAGGAGCAGGTCCGCATCGGTTCCATCGACGATGACCGCACGGCTTTCGAGGCGGTGGTGGACATCGCGGTGGGACCGGCGGGCCGGGTTTACGTCCTGGACCGGGACGCGGCGAGCATCGCTGTCTTCACGCCGGAAGGACACCGGCTGGGCTCCGTGGGCCGCAAGGGAGGGGGGCCGGGAGAGTTCGGGATGCCACAACGGCTGGGGTGGCTTCGCGACACGCTCTGGGTGGAAGACCCTGGAGCGCGGAGGCTGACCTTCTTCTATCGGGGGGAGCCGGTACGCACCGTGACGTTTCATGACCCTCATGTCTTTCATGGGCAGGTCACCCACCCTTCCCCCGGGCCACCCCTCGCGAATGGCACCCTTCTGGCGCTTGCCATCGTATCTATGAATGAGGCCGGGGGTGTGCCGCGGCCCAAGCTCCCGATCTACCAGGCTACCCGGAGCGGGGAGGTCATCCGGACGCTGGCCGCCTTGGACCTGGACCGAAGGGCCCTCCGATTCGGTCCGTGGGGAGCGAAGGTGTCTCAACCCATCGCCGACCACAGCCTCTTCGACGTCGCTCCGGACGGAAGCCGGCTCTGGCTCCTGGACAGAGTCGCGGCCCGCACGCCGACTGAGGCGGAGATGCACCTGTATGCGCTGAGTCCTTCGGGGGATACGGTGGTGGACCGGGCCATCCCGTACCGGCCCACCCCCCTCACCGAGGAGGAATTCGAGCGCCGCACCAAGCCGGTCCTGGACGCGATCCGGGAATCCGGGATCGGGCAGTCCCGCGTGGCCGAGGTGGAGCGGGCCTACGCGGAGCTGGCGTACCGCCCCCCCTTCCTGCCCCCGGCGAGCGCCCTGGTGGCCGGAGCGGACGGGACGGTGTGGATCGGCCGCGAGGACATGGGGGAGGAGGAGAAGGAATGGCTGGTCGTGTCGGAGACGGGCGAGCTGCTGGCCACGGTGCGGCTCCCCGGTGACTTCGCTCTGCTGTGGGCGACGCGCACGACGCTGTGGGGCGTACGGCGGGGCGCTTGGGACGAGGAATACGTGGTGCGGTTGGAAGTTGCGCACGGGCCCGGGTAGTCCACGCCCGGGGGCGGAGCCGTGCCACGCCCAACCCACAATCTTCCATGTCATGGTCCTGCAGGTGGATGGGCACATGGTGGGTTCGCGGTTGATCCATCGTCGCTTCTCCTCGCCGTAACGCTGCTACGCCTCGTCGGCGCTCCTTGGCTGAACACGCGAACGCACCATGTGCGCGGCCCACTCCTTTACTCGGACAGGCTCCTAGGCGAGGAACCGCACCCGGCCGTCGGCCTCCACCCGCACCCGTCCCTCCCGCGGGAGCGTCTCGAGGTCCATCTCCAGCACCGGAACCGGTGCGTAGCCCAGCTCGCGGGCCACCACCGAGCCCAGCGCCAGGATCGCGTCGGTGCGGCCCAGGAGGATCGCCGCCGGGGCCACGCCCTTCCGGATGAGTTCCAGGAGGATGGCGCTGGAGGAGGACGACCCCACCGCGGCGGGCACCGCCAGCACCACCCCCGCGATGGAGGAGCCCCGGTCCGGATGGCGCGGATCCACGATGCGCCCCGAGTGGGGGTCCACGCCGCCCCAGAAGGAGATGGGTGCCCGGAGCTTGAGCACCGGGCCTTCGGCCGTGCCCGGCAC
>WGEM01000004.1 GCA_015492755.1 Gemmatimonadota bacterium
CTCCACATCGCCGGGGAGGCCGCCCACCGCCAGGACGGCGTCTCCGGCACCGACGGTGTCACCGGGCGAGCCGACCCCGTCCGCGGGTTCCGCCCCCGCCCCGCCGCCGTCCCCCGGCCCAGCGGAGGCTCCCGGGGATGACCCCCTGCTGAGGAGCGCCTTCACGGTGGCGATGAATTCGTCCCGGTCCAGCGGCTTGTGGAGTACGTTGTCCGCGCCTGCCCGCAGCGCCTGCTCCTCGTACTCCGCCGTGGTGTAGCCGGTGGTGGAGAGGATCGAAAGCGCCGGATGGCGTTCCCGCGCGAAGCGGATCACCTCGAAGCCGTCGGCGCCCGGCAGGTTCAAGTCGCAGATGAGGAGATCCCACGGCCCCATCTCCAGCAGGCGGAGCGCCGCGTCTCCGTCCTGCACGTGCACCACTTCGAAGTCACCGGCGCCGGCCAGCATCGACTTCGCCAGGAGTGCCTGGTCGAAGGCGTCTTCCACGAAGAGGACTCGGGGGCGGGAACTTGGCGTCACGGTGTCGGGGGCTGAGCGGACGGTGTCCGCATGACGGGTCGGTTCGGTCGGCGGCTGAAAAAGATAGGCCACGACGTGGGTTGGGACAGCCCGGAGGCTGTCACGCGGCGTCGCGGGAGGCGGAAGCGTGGGCGGGCTGGGCCTCGTGCGGCTCGGGCACGAAGCGCCACACCACCACGCCCATGGCCAGCACGAACACGGCGCCCACCACCCCGTTGGCGCCGAAGCCCACCTGGGCGAAGAGCGGTCCCGCCACCGCCGCGCCCACCGCGAAGCCAAGCTGGCCCAGCGCCACCGTGAGGCTCATGAGGGAGCCGCGCCGCTCGTCGCGCACCAGCGCGGTGAGGAGCGCCGAGAAGGGGCTCACGCGCATGGCCACCAGGACCATGGTGAGGAAGAAGAGGATGTAGGCCCGCGTGACGGAGGTGATGAGCGGCACGGTGGCCACCATGAGCGCGGCGAGCCCGATACAGGCCAGGAAGATGATCCCCTTGCGGCCGATGCGGTCGGAGAGCTTTCCCGCCTGTGGACCGGTGAGGACGTTGGCCAGCCCGCCCAGGAAGAACATGAGGGCGATCTGATCGCCGGTGGCGCCAAGGTCCCGCTCCAGCCAGGTGGGGAGGTAGATGACGTACACCGCGACGCCGAAGAACATGACGAAATACGCCACCGAGGCCCACGCCACCTCCGGTCTGCGGAGCATGGCCACGTAGTCGGCGGCGGCGCCCTGGATGGTGAGACGCCCCCGGGCACGCTGCACGTCGGGCTGCGGAACGCGGAAGTAGAGGAGGAGGACCGTCACCGCCATGGTGGCGGCGAAGACATAGAAGGGGGCGCGGAAGCCCCAGCGCTCCGCCAGGACGATGCCCAGCGGGATCCCCACGATCTGGCCGAAGGCGGCGCCACTCATCACCCAGCCGGTGGCCCAGCCCCGACGCTCGTAGGGGAAGTAGTCCCCGATGTAGGAGACGGCGGCGCCGGAGAGCATCCCGCCGGCGGTGCCGGCGAAGGCGCGCACCGCCAGGAACGACCAGTAGGAGTCCACCAGTCCGTGGAGCGCCAGCGCCACCGTCATGGTGCCGCATCCAGCCAGGAGGATGCGCCGCCGCCCCACCCGGTCCGAGATGGGCCCGGACACGATGGCGAAGACCCCCAGCATGAGGGAGTATACCGTCACCAGCGTGCCCAGCACCGCGTCGGAGATGGCCAGCGCCTCGGCGATCTCCGGGAGGATGGGCGAGATGATCATCGTCTGGCTCGCCGACGAGAAGACGAGGAGCCAGAGGGTGAAGACGATGACGTAGGGGGAGGTGCGATCAGGCATCGCCGGGAAAGCTAACAGCGATGCCGCGTCCGCTCCGCTATCCCTCCTCGCGGTGCACGATCATGGCGTGGCGCTGCGCGGTGGGCATCATGACGAGCTGCAGGATGTCCACGTGCTCGGGGGTGTTGGCCACGTAGACCACCGCGTCCGCCACATCCTCTCCGGTGAGGGGGCGAGTGCCGGCGTAGACCTGCTTCGCCCGCTCCTCGTCGCCGTGGAAGCGCACCACGCTGAACTCCGTCTCGGTGAGGCCGGGGTCCACGCTGGAGACGCGCACCTTCGTGCCCACCAGGTCCATGTTCATCCCTTCGGTGAGGGCGTACACGGCGAACTTGGTGGCGTTATAGACGTGACCCTTCGGGTAGACCCAGCGCCCCGCGATGCTCCCGATGTGGATGACGTGGCCGCTGTCGCGCGCCACCATGTGGGGGAGGATGGCGCGGGACATGTAGAGGAGGCCTTTGACGTTGGTGTCGATCATCTCCTCCCAGTCGTCGATGTCCGCCTCGTGGAAGAGGTCGAGCCCGCGGGCCTTCCCGGCGTTGTTCACCAGGATGTCCGGGAGCTTCCCTTCCGCCTCAAGCCCGTTCACGTAGCGCTGCACCGCCTCGCGGTCGGTGACGTCCAGCGCGGCGGCGTCGGCTTCGATACCGTGGGCGGCCGCCAGCTCCTCGGCCAGCGCCTGCACGCGCTCGATGCGGCGGGCGGAAAGAAGGAGGTGCGCCCCTCGCTCGGCGAAGGCACGGGCGCACGCCGCGCCGATGCCGGCGGAGGCTCCGGTGATGCACACGCGTTTTCCGGCAAGTCGATTCATGGTGGGATGATGTCACGGGTGATAAGGGCGGCGATGCGTCGATGCGAGGCAGAATCGGATCATGCGGCGGTGCCGGCAACCCGGGACACGTTGCCGCTTTGCGTTCCCGTCGGCGCCGGCGTAGCGTTTCGGCGGGCCGCAACGGCGTGTGGGCCGGGATCGCCGCGGTCCCCACCCCTCACCCCGTGCCGGGAGACCCTCCATGGATCAGGCGCGCACGTCGAGCGAGCACGACGCCCGCTCCGTCGAGAAGAGCGGACCTCCCATGGACCCCAGGCAGGTGGGCGCCTGGGCGCTCTTCGACTTCGCCAACTCCGTCTATCCGGCGGTGATGACCACCGCGGTCTTCCCCGTCTTCTACAAGCAGGTGGTGGTGGCCAGCGACGTGGGGGAGGGCGAGTTCTGGTGGGGCCTCGCGGTGTCGCTCTCCGCCGCCATCGTGGCGCTCTCCTCGCCCCTCCTGGGCGCCATCGCCGACCGCGCGGGCACCCGCAAGAAGTTCCTGATCGCCTACACGGCCATGTGCATCGTGGGCGTGCTCCTCATGGCGACGCTGGAGACGGGGATGGTGATGGCCGGCTTCGCCTTCTTCGTCATCGCCAACGTGGGCTTCGAGAGCGCCCTGGTCTTCTATAACGC
>WGEM01000005.1 GCA_015492755.1 Gemmatimonadota bacterium
GGAGCGGGCCCGGCGGGTGGAGCGCGCCCGGGCGCTCATGGCGGAGCACGCCCTGGACGCCCTCTTCCTCACGGGCGGGACGTCCATGGTGTACTTCACCAACGTCCGGTGGGGCGGAGGTGAGCGCCTCTTCACGGTGGTGATCCCCCGCAGCGGCGACGCCTTCGTGGTCTGCCCCGCCTTCGAGGAGGACCGCGCCCGGGAGCAGCTCGCCCTGGGCCCGCTGGCAGGCGCGGAGGTCCGCACCTGGGAGGAGCACGAGAGCCCGTACCGGCGGGTGGCCGAGGGCCTCCGGGACCGCGGTGTGGTCACCGGCCGCATCGGCGCCGAGGAGACGGTGCAGTTCCGCTTCAGCAACGGCGTGGCGCTGGCCGCCCCCCAGGTGGATGTGGTGGACGCCACCCCCGTCACTGCCGGATGCCGCGGAGTGAAGGACGAGCACGAGATCGAGCTGATGCGGCTGGCCAACCACGTCACCCTCACCGCGTACCGGGCGGCGTACGAAGCGCTGGAGGAAGGGATGACCCAGCGCGACTTCGGTCGCCTGGTGTCGCTGGCGCACCAGCGGCTGGGATTCCAGGGGGGCGCCAGCGTCCAGACCGGAGAGTTCAGCGCCCTGCCCCACGGATCCATCACCCCGCAGGTCATCCGTGAGGGCACCATCCTCCTCATCGACGGAGGGTGCAGCGTGGAGGGGTACCGGTCCGACATCTCCCGCACCTTCGTCCTGGGCCGGGCCACCGACCGGATGAAGCGGGTATTCGAGATCGAGCAGCGGGCCCAGGCCGCAGCGCTGGAGGCCGCCGCCCCCGGGGTCCCTGCCGAGGCGGTGGACGCCGCCGCCCGCGGGGTCATCGAGGACGCGGGCTTCGGCCCCGGATACCGGTACTTCACCCACCGGGTGGGTCACGGGATCGGGATGGACGGGCACGAGTGGCCGTATCTGGTGAAGGGGAACACGGCGCCGCTGGTGACCGGAAACACCTTCAGCGACGAGCCCGGCATCTACATCCGCGGGGAGTTCGGGGTGCGCCTGGAGGACGACATGGTCATCACCCCGGGCGGAGCCGAGCTCTTCACGCCTCCGAGCCCCTCCCTGGAGGATCCGTTCGCCAACTGGTCCGGCTGACGGTTCCCTGGCCCGTCCCCGCACTGGTCCGGCTGACGGTTCCCTCGCCCGTCCCCTCAAGGAGCGAACCCCCATGACTCCGTACCCTCCCATCCGCCGCCGCCGTCCCCTCTCCCTCGTATGCGCCGCGATCCTGGCGGCGGGGTGCGCCGCGCCGGCCGGCGACGGCGCCCAGGAGCCTCCCGCCGGAGCCGCCGCCGAGGGCGACCTCTCCGGCGCCCCTGCCATGGTGGACCACCTGGGCCGCCAGCTCAGGACCCTCCGGGGCAAGATCGTGGCGCTGGCCGAGGCCATGCCGGAGGACCGCTACGCCTGGCGGCCCATGGACGGCGTCCGCAGCGTGGGGGAGGTCTTCACCCACATGGCCGGGGACAACTACTTCGTCCCGGCCCTGATGGGGGTGGAGGTTCCGGCCGGGGCAGGCGTCACCGGCGATCCCGCCACCGTGGGCTCCCACGAGGAAGCGTGGAGCACCCGCTCCCGCTCCGAGATCGTGGCCGACCTGGAGCGGTCCTTCGACGCCATGGAGGCGGCGCTCGAGGTCACCCGTGAGGACCCCGAGCGCACGGTGGAGCTCCGGGGGAACGCGCTGACGGCCGGCGACCTGTGGGTGCGGGCCGTCACGCACCTCCACGAGCATCTGGGGCAGTCCATCGCGTATGCCCGGTCCAACCACGTGGTCCCGCCCTGGAGCCGTTGACGCTAGGAGCCTGTCCGAGTCATGCAGCGGGGCGCGACCCGTGCGTTCGCACGTGTACCCGGGACGCCACGGCCCCAGATTCTAGGCGGAGCGCCGAAGGCGTAGCCGTAGCTACGTCGAGGTGCTCCAACGACGAAGATGGGGCCGTGCCGCCCCAACCCACGAACGCGTGTGATCAGGTCCCTCATGGTGTTGGGCGCAGGGGGGTTACGCCGCTGATCGGGCGTCTCTCCTCCTCGCCGTAGCTATGGCTACGACTCGTCGTCGTTCCTTCGCTGAGCAGCGTAAGCCCCCTGCGCGCGCCCCACTGCATGACTCGGACA
>WGEM01000006.1 GCA_015492755.1 Gemmatimonadota bacterium
GCGTCGCGCCTCCCCGCACCACCACCACCCGCGTAGGCCGCCACCAGGTGCCGGCACCGTCCACCCAGCCCGACGCATAGCCGTCCCGGTACCCGTCCCAGTACCAGCTCCAGGGATCATAGGCGCGCCACGGCGGCACGAAGGGATCCACCCAGTAGGCGAACGACGCGGACGGCCACCACCACGAGATGCCGAAGCTCCACCCCACGCCGCCCCACGCGGAATGGCGGTGATGGTGATGGTGACGGCCGAACCTGTGTGTGACGGGTGCGCACCCGTAGCCGTACGTGAGCTCATCCCAGTAGGGGTCCCAGTCCTCCACGTAGCACGACGCACCGTAGAAGTCCCCCGCACCCCAGCCCACGCGTCCTTCCGAGTAGAGGCCCAGCGCGAACTCGTCGTACACGTGCGGGTGGCGCATGCCCAGCGGCGCATCCACGAAGAGGGAGCCGGGTGCGTAACCGCCACCGATGGCCAGGCTCACGCCCGTGAAGAGGGGCCCCACACCCAAGGCCACCGACGCTCGAACCTGAGCCGCCGCCGGGGTCGAAGCGCAGAGCAGCAGGGCGATGAACGCCCATCCCGTGATCGTCTTCTTCACCTTCGACCTCCCTGCCGGTGTGGATCCACCCTCCACCGAAGCAACCGCCGTGCCAGCGTCACGGTGCCACCCGAGGCACTCGTCTGAATCGCGTAACAAGCTGCGGGCTCTTCACTTATACCCGGCGACCGCATCCAGGTTCTGAGCAGGTCAGGTGTCGCACCGCGAGGACACGTGTCGTCCGCGGGGTACGCCGCGCCCAACGCGGCCCGCTCTCTTACTCGGACAGGCTCCTAGCCCAGACGCTGGAGGAATCGCTGGAGCGCGTCGTCCTGCACCGCCAGATTCGGCGCGATGCGAAGCGTGTTCAACGGGGGTGGGAAGGCCCGCATCACCACCCCCTCCTCCTCCAGAAGCTGTTCCGCCAGGGCAGGCGCATCCCGGCCCACCACCTCCACCGCCATGATCATGGAGCCCAGGCGCCAGGACCTCGGCGAGCGCCAGCGGAGCCCGGGGTGCGCGTCCACCGCCTCCCGGATCTGCCGCCAGAGCATCTCATACCGGCGGGCTTTCTCTCCTTCGCCCAGAGCCGCCTGGAACGACAGCGCGTCCCCCAGTGCCACCACCGCCGGCCAGGCGCGCGTGGAGTAGTCCTCGTAGGCGCGTGCACCAGCCCCCAGGTGGTGGGGCGGCGTCTTGAACCACATGCGAGGGAGCCGCTCCCGCAGGGCCGGAGAGACATAGAACAGACCCAGGCCCTTGGGAGCTTGCAGCCACTTGTGGGCGCTGGTGGCGTAGGCGTCCACGCCCATCTCCGCCAGCGACACCGGCACCATGCCCACGGCCTGGGCACCGTCCACCAGGACGAACTCCACACCGCGCGCTCGGGCGGCCCGCGCGATGGCGTCCACGGGGTGCCGGAGGCCGATCATGTTGTCGATGTGCGGCAGCACCAGGACGCGGGTCTCGGGCCGGAGGGCGTCGAGATGGAGATCCACGACGTCGCGTTCTGACCAGCCTGCCGCGTCCTCCAGCGGGAGCTCGACGCGCCGGACACGGAATCCCCGGGTCGCCGCGAGGACCTGCCACGCCTCGCTGGCGCCGGCGTGGTTCAACACGGTGAACAGCACCTCGTCGCCCCTGTCCAGCGGCAGGCCGTGGGCCAGGACGCTGAAGCCTTCGGTGGTGTTGTGGGTCACCGCCAGATCGTCGGGCGCGCAGTCCATGAGGACCGCCGCCCGGCTGCGGATCTCCTCCAGCGCCGCCCGCCACACCTCACCCCAGACGTACAGCGACGGGTGGGACTCACACACCCGCAGGTAGGCCGTGTGAGCCTCCACGACGGCTGCGGGGGTCGTCCCGATGGAGGCGTGATTAAGGTAGAGCAGCCTCTCATCAAGGAGGTACGCGTCGCGGAGCCTGGCCAGGGCCCTGGCGTCACCGGCGCGGAAGTCGAGGCCTGCCAGCTCCTGGGCGAGCGCCGCCTGCACGCCGGCGAGGCGGGTAAGGACTCCGGCACCGAGCACCGCCCCTGAGAGGCGCGCCAGGAACGAGCGGCGGTCGGTGGTCACGAGTGGTGTATCTCCTGTGGTGCATCGGCCACGGCAGAGGGCTACGTCTTGATCCCGGAGCCGATTGGTTGAAGATTCCATCCAGTCCGGCCGACGCACGCGTGTCGGCGCCAGCGCGGCCCCCTGGTCGGCTGAGGAGGACTGGTCCGCGACTCCCGCGCAATCGGGATCCGTCCACGAAGGACGTCGTGAGCCCCGTGTTCATCTGACTCACGAGTGCCCCCCGCACTCCGCAACATGGCTTCTCCAGTGCCTGAATCGCCAGACATCGAAAAGACTGAGGTCGAACTTCCCTCCACCTACGAGCCGGCGGCCGAGCCAAGCGCCGAGGCTCCTCCCACCCGCGGTGGGAAGCGCACGCAGGAATCTCCCACCGATGACGCCCAGGCCCACGACGCCTCGAAGGACGGCGACGGGACGGCCCACGGCCCCGCGGCAGACGGCGAGCACTCCAGCGACGGAGCAGCTCCCGACCGCGAGCACTCGTCTCAGGGAACGGGCGAGGACGGCGGCGGCAGGAAGAGCGGCCGCGGCCGCCGACGCCGTGGTCGGCGCCGCCGGCGCGGCCGGGGAAGGCAGGACGGTTCGGATGCCGCGGAGATGGAAGCCCAGGCGCAGCTCCCCGACGACCCGGAGGAGCTGGAGGCGATGTCGCGGCCGCTGGGGCTTCTGGAAGTGCTGGGTAGCGGCTCCGGTTTCATCCGTCGGCGCGAGGCGGGCTACACGCCCTCCAAGGACGACATCTACGTGAGTTCGCGCTTCATTCAGAAGTACGGGCTCCGTACCGGAGACGAACTCGTGGGGATCGTGGGCAATCCTCGCGGCGGTAAGAGTCCGCCGCTGGCGCATCTGCAGCGCGTGAACGACCGGCCGCCGGAGGAGGCGAAACGGCGTCCCGACTTTCAGGCGCTCAGCGCCATGCACCCGGATGAACAGCTCATCCTGGAGTGCGGACGTACCATCCGCGGACAGCCCGACTACACGAACCGGGTGATCGACCTTCTCTGTCCCTTCGGCAAGGGACAGCGCGCCATGATCGTGGCTCCGGCGAAGGCGGGGAAGACCACGGTGCTCCAGTCGGTGGCGCAGGGCATCGTGACAAACCATCCCGAGTGCCACCTCATGATCCTCCTGGTGGACGAGCGTCCCGAGGAGGTGACGGAGATGGAGCAGGCGGGCTTCGGCGAGGTCATCGCCTCCACCTTCGACCGGCCGGCGGACCGGCACATCCAGGTTGCCGAGATCACCCTGGAGCGGGCACGTCGCCGCGTGGAGCAGGGCGAGGACGTGGTCATCATCCTGGACTCCATCACCCGCCTCGCCCGCGCCTACAACACCGTCATGAGCGGGAGCGGGCGGACGCTCTCCGGGGGACTGGACGCCAACTCCCTGGAGAAGCCGAAGCGGTTCCTGGGCAGCGCCCGGAAGATCTCGCCCACGCAGGGCGGCGGCTCCCTCACCATCATCGCCACGGCCCTTGTGGACACCGGGTCCCGCATGGATCAGGTGATCTTCGAGGAGTTCAAGGGCACAGGGAACTCCGAGCTGGTCCTCTCCAGGGAGCTGGCGGATCGCCGGATCTTCCCCGCCATCGATCTCCAGGCCTCCGCCACCCGGAAGGAGGAACTCCTGCTGGATGACGACGCGCTGTGGCTGTCCCATGCGCTGAGGAGGCAGCTGGGGAACCTGAGTCCCGTGGAGGCGATGCAGGAGCTGCTGAACGCCATGCGGAAGACGGAGACCAACCGGGACCTCATCAACTGGGCGCGGAATCAGGGCTGAGCACCCCGTCGTCTCCCACCACCAGGGCTTCGAGTCGCTCGAGACTCTTGGCCAGTTCGGCGCTCTGTGCTTCGGGCATGAACCGGGCCCAGTACCCCATGAGCGGGTTGGGTCCCAGGTCGCCCGTCTCGGTCCACCGGACCACGGTGGCGGCACCGTCGGGCACGAGTTCGATATGCCCGCGGGTGCGCATGTGATCCCCGACGCGGACCTCGTAGGTCACCGCACGGGTCGGGATCACCTCCAGCAGCGTGAACGACCCGCGCCCGAGCTCAGGGGCGTCCCACGCCACGCGGGCGCCGGCGCCGCGCGCCGGCCCTTCCCGCACCAGCCCGGAATCCGGCCAGGGTGTCCAGGCCCGCCACGCCTCGGGCGTCTCGAGGTGGGACATGATCCGCTCCGGGGGCGCGTCGATGCGCCGCTCGGCGGAAGCTTCCCACGTGGAGGGGAGCAGATACCCTGCCAGGAGGAGCGTCGCCAGGAGCAACGCCGCACCGGCCAGGACTTTCAGGGCGGGGGAAAAGGGGCTTCCGGTGTCGGTCATCGCGTTCGCTCCAGCTCTTGCAGCACGGGTTCCAGGACCCTCCAGGCATGCCGCGCCATGATGCGGTGTCCTTCGGGTGTGGGGTGGATTCCATCCGCCTGGTTGAGCTCCGCGATGCCGGCCACGCCCTCCAGGAGGAACGAGATGAGCGCGACGCCCTCCTCCCTGGCCACCCGGCCGAAGATGGAATCGAATCGGGCGGTGTATTCGGGCCCCATGTTGGGAGGCGCCCGCATCCCTGCCAGGATGATTCGTATCGCCGGCAGGCTCCGGCGACTGCGGCGGATGATCGCCCTGAGGTTCTCCTCCAGCCGTCGCGGATCCTGGCCGCGGAGGCCGTCGTTGGCCCCCAGCTCCACGATGAGGACGTCGGGTCCGGTGCGGAGCACCCAGTCCAGGCGCCGGAGCCCTCCGGCGCTGGTCTCGCCCGAGACACCCGCGTTGATCACCTCCACGTCGAAGCCCCCCTTGCGGGCCAGCTCCTCCAGGCGCGCGGGCCAGGCATCGCGCTCCGCGTCCAGCCCCAACCCCGCGGTGAGGCTGGTGCCCAGGACCGCGACGCGGATGGCCCGCGCCGTCGACGTCTCGTTCGCGGCGGCGCTCCCCCCGGCCGCCTCAGACGCCCCGGACGCGGTGGGAGCCGGCGGGAAGCGATCCGGCTCCGCAGGACGCTCCGCCGGAGGCGCATCGACACACGCCGCGCCCAGGATGAGGGGGGCTAGGAGCCTGACCGAGTAAAGGAGTGGGCCGCGCACGTGGTGCGTTCGCGTGTTCAGTCGAGGAGCGCCGACGAGGCGTAGCAGCGCTACGGCGAGGAGGAGCGACGATGGATCAACCGCGAACCCACCACGTGCCCATCCACCTGCAGGACC
>WGEM01000007.1 GCA_015492755.1 Gemmatimonadota bacterium
CTGGAGGATTTCTCGGAGGGCGGGGCTCAGGCGTATTTCACGGCGGCCATGCATGAGGAGCTCATCGCGCAGCTCAGCCGCGTCCCGGGACTTCGCGTGGTGTCCCGCACGTCGGTGATGAAGTACCGCGACGCTCCCCTGACGGCTCCCGAAATCGGACGGGAGCTGGGGGTGGACGCGTTGGTGGAGGGGTCGGTGACGCGGACCGGCAGCCGCGTGCGCGTGATCCTCAAGGTGATCCACGCCGCCAGCGACACACCCCTCGAGACCCTGGAATACGAAGGCCCGGTCACCGATCCGTTGGCGTTGCAGCGCACACTGGCTCACGAGCTGGTTCACCGGATCCAGATGGCCCATCGCGAGGAGACCTTCGCCGCCCACCCCCCGGTCTCCGCGGATTCGTCGGCGCTGGAAGCGTACCTGCGGGGCCAATACGCCCTCGAGGAGGGGACCCCGGAGGGGTATCGTGACGCCATCCGCCACTTCCAGGAGGCGCTGGAGCGCGATCCCCGGTTCGCGGAGGCGCTGGCGGGTCTGGCCGGCGCCCGGGTGCTCCTGGATCTGGAGGATCGCACGCTCGATACCGCCACGGCCCGTCTCGCGCTGGCGGAGGCCCAGGAGGCGCTGAGCCTCGACACCGCCTCCATGGAGGCGCTGGAGGTGCTCTCGCTCCTGGAGCGTGCGCTGCCCCAGGACACCCCTACGGCGCGGACAGGGGGCCACAGGGGCCACTTCGTGCACCTGCCCGGATCCGCAGACTCCATCGCGGTGACGGCGGAGGCGTACGACACGGCCCGGGCAACCCACACGACGCGGATCGGGCAGCGCCTGGGCGAGCGACTGGGTGAGCTGGAAGCAGCGTCGGCCGGAACCGCCACGGAAGGACGCACCCTCCGCGCAGAGCGCCACCTGCGCGCCGGCCGCTTCGCCGACGCCGCAGACGTGGCGCGCACCATCATCGCCGCAGATCCCACGGTGTCCGCGGCCTGGGAGATCCTGGTGCGCGCCGCCATCTCGGAGCGAGACCTGGCCGAAGTGGTAGGAATCGCGCGCGCGTGGAGCGCCTCCGACGCCGCCGGCGCGCCCACGCCGGAGGAAGTCGCGGAGCTGGAGCGGCGCGTGGCCGCCGAGGGGATGAGGGGATACTGGAGCTGGAGACTGGAACGGCTCCAGCGGAGCGTGGCGCGCGGCCAACCGGTGCGTCACACCGACCTCGCGGCGGCCTACGCCGGCCTGGGGCAGCGTGACGAGGCGATCCGGGAGCTGACGGAGGCGCTCCGGTCCGGAGAGCCCGGCCTCCTGGCGCTCCGCTCCGATCCCGTCTGGGACGAGCTGCGGGAGGATCCGCGGTTCGTGGCCATCGAACGCCAGGCGCGCAACCTCTGGCTCCGGAGGGGCCTGGCCGCTTCTGTCCCGAAACCTGGAGGTGGTTGATGGCATTCGTGGCGACGAACCCGAGCACCGGAGTGGAGCTCAGACGCAGGGAGTTCCTCTCCCCCGACGGCGTAGCGTCGGCCCTGGACCGCTCCCACACCGCGTTTCAGCGCTGGAGCATGCTTCCCGTGTCCCAGCGCGCCCCGAGCCTCGCACGCCTTGCGGAGCTGCTGCGCGCGCGGGCTCCGGAGCTGGCGCGGCTCATGACGGAAGAGATGGGGAAGCCGTACACCCAGGCGGTGGCCGAGGCGGAGAAGTGCGCGTGGGCCGCCGAGTACTACGCGCACCACGCGGAGGCCTTCCTGGCACCCGTGCCGGTGGACACCAATGCCGCCCGCAGCTACTGGACCTACCGGCCGCTGGGCGTGGTCCTGGGGATCATGCCGTGGAACTTCCCCTTCTGGCAGGTGGTGCGCTTCGCGGCGCCGACGCTGGCGGCGGGAAACACCGTCCTGGTCAAGCACGCGCCCTCCGTCCCGGGGTGCGCCGAGGCGCTGGAAGGACTCTTTCACGAGGCGGGGTTCGGCGACGGCGTCTACACCAACCTCTTCGTGGACGTGGATACCGCCGGGCGGATCATCGAGGATCCGCGGGTGCGGGCCGTGAGCCTCACCGGAAGTGTGCGCGCGGGGAAAGCCGTGGCCGCCCGCGCCGGATCCGTCATCAAGAAGTGCGTCCTGGAGCTGGGCGGAAGCGATCCCTCGCTTGTGCTGGAGGATGCCGATCTCGCGCTGGCGGTGGATCGGTGCGCCACGGGTCGCCTCATCAATACCGGGCAAAGCTGCATCGCGGCGAAGCGGTACGTGGTGGTGCGGTCGGTGCTGGAGGAGTTCGAGGCGCGCATCACCGAACGCCTGCGGGCGGTCCGCGTGGGGGATCCCATGGATCCCGAGACGGAGATGGGTCCCATGGCCCGCGTGGATCTGCGGGATGCGCTGCACACACAGGTGCAGGGCTCGGTGGAGCGCGGCGCGCGCCTCGTCCTCGGGGGGGAGGTGCCCGACGGACCGGGCGCGTGGTATCCCCCCACCCTCCTGGCGGATGTGGGGCCCGGGATGCCCGCCTACCACGAAGAGCTCTTCGGACCCGTCGCGGTCATCGTTCCCGCCGCAGACGAAGCGGACGCCATCCGGATCGCCAACCACACCACCTTCGGGTTGGGAGCCTCGGTCTACACCCGGGACGTGAAGCGCGGCGAGCGCATCGCCGCCGAGCTCATCGACGCCGGCAATTGCTTCGTCAATGACTTCGTACGCAGCGATCCGCGGCTGCCCTTCGGGGGAACCAAGGAGAGCGGCTACGGCCGGGAGCTCTCCCCCCTGGGGATCCGGGAGTTCACCAACGTCAAGACGGTGTGGGTAGCGTGAGGGCCCGCCTCACTCGAAGGCGCCGGGGACCGCCTCGTACATTTCGCGCGCCACCTCTTCCGCGGTACGCATCCTTGAGAGATCCAACTCGAAGTCGGGAATCGTGGGCGGGTGGAGCTTGTCCAGGAGCTCGCGCACTTCCCTGCCGGAGAGTCCGGCGGCCTTGAGCTCCTCGATGCTGAAGGATGCCCCGTCGCGGGCGCGCACGCCCGCTTCGTCCACCTGCAGGAGCCGCGCGAGAACCTCCAGCTCCACGCGGCTCATGCGCCGCCCCGTGAGGTCGTAGTCCACCCAAGCCTCGAAGGAGAGGGGCACCACCCGTTTGACCATGCCAGCGATGACTTCGGCGTACACGCGGATCTCGTACTGGGCGTGTGGATCGGCTCGCAGCGCCAGGAAGTGGAGCAGGTTGTGGAGGTCGATCTTCCAGTACCACTGGGTATAGGTGGAGAGGGGCAGATCGATGCGCGCGATTTCCCGGGCGATCTCGTGACCCACCATCCAGGTGTAGCCCTCCCCCGCCATGGCGCGCAGGCGCTCCCACCTGGCCACCGCTTCCCGGTAAAGCTCCTCCGGAGCGGGATCGGCCCGCCCCTGGTTGTTCGCCGTGGACTGAAGCGCGAAGTGCTCGGGGCGGGGACGGTAAAAGAGCAGCGGCATGAGGCTGTAGCGACCGCTGTACTCGTTCACCGACGCGGTGCGGTGGCGGATCCACTGGCGTGCCACGAACATGGGCATGGCGCAGTGGAACTTGAATTCCACCATCTCGCTGGGCGTGGTGTGTCGATGGCGACGCAGATAACGGATCAGACCCCGCGTCTGCGAGACCTTCCGGGTTCCGTATCCATAGCTCACGCGGGCGGCGCGCTCCACGTCCTCGTCGGTGCCCATGTAGTCCACCAGAGCCACGAAGCCGTGGTCAAGAACAGGGAAGTAACCGCCGAGAATCTCTTCGGCGGCCGGGACGGTGGGACGCTTGGTCTCCATGACGGTTTGGCTGGGTGAACGGATTGCCGCTGACGACCGGGTGGGCAATATAGCTTCATCTGGACGTGGGCACCCCTCTTCATAGCTTCCACGGACCGTCGTTCGTCACGTGGGAGGGTGCGCGTGGTGGGAAACAGCTCCATCGGAAGGAGCCTGGCGATCTTGGCCGCCGGGGTGGCGCTGCCGTTGATGGCGCTCGCCGCCTTCACCATCGCCACGGAGTACACGGCGTCGGTGCGCCGCGCCGAAGGCCAGGCGGATCGCCTCGCGGCGGGGGTGGCCGCCGCCGTGGCTCAGTACTACCAGGACGCGTACCGAGTGGGCGAGGGGCTGGCGGAAAGTCCTGCCGTCCGCTCGCTGGACCCCAGGGCGATCCGCGCCCGCCTGGACCCGGTGGTGGCGGCGCTCCCGGCGGTACCCAACCTCGTCGTCACCGACCGCGAGGGCCGGATCATCTACTCGGCGCTGGAGGTGCCGGAGCCCGCTCCCACCGCCGCGGACCGCGAGTGGTTCCGGGCCGTGGTGGGCGAAGGCCGACCGGTGACAAGTCCCCCTCTACGCGGGCGGGTTTCGCAGGAGCTGGTCACCGTCCTCACCTACCCCGTGCGGAACGGAGCAGGTGAGATTGCTGGTGCGCTCTTCATGCCGCTCCGGCTAGGACATCTCCAGGAGCTGGTGGCCCGGTCCGCCACGCCCGACGCCCTCCTCACCATCACGGACACCGCCTTCGTCGTTCTGGCTCGGTCGAGCGATGTCGACGAATGGCTCCTCCGGCGCCTCCCGGCCAGCCCACCGGAGGACAAGACCGACCTCTCGCTGGGAGCCGGATTCAACGAAGCCACCGCCGCCGACGGCGTGCGCCGCCTCTTCGCCTTCCGGCGGGTGCCCGGAACGCCGTGGGTCGTCTGGGCCGGTCTCCCCACCAGGCAGATTCTGGCCACCGTGCGCGCCACGCTGGCTCCCAAGCTCCTCCTGTCGCTCCTGGTGGTACTCTTCGTGGCGGTGTTCGCGCACCGTACCGCCCACACCATCCAGGCTTCGCTCCGGCGCCTGGTCGACCACATGCGCGCCGGCGACGACGGCAGGATCGAACACCTTCCCGAGGACGGCCCGCTCGAAGTGGCGGAGGTCGCCCGCAGCTTCAACCGGGTACTGGCGGCACGCAGGATGGCCGAAGAGGAGGTGGCCCGGCGCGCCGAACTGCACCAGCTCCTCATGAAGGCCACCAACGACGCCGTCTGGGACTGGGATCTGAGGCACGACCGCATCACCGGCAACGACGGCTTCGTGGAGCTCTTCGGTCCGCCGCCACGAGGAGAGGGCTCGGTGCTTGAGTACTGGCTCGCCCGTGTGCACCCGGAGGACGCCGAGGCGATGCGTCGGCGGTTCGAGCGCATGCACCAGTCCCACGACGACGCATGGAGCGCAGAGTACCGCGTGCGCGACGAAAGCGGTGAATGGCGCGAGGTGCTGGACCGCTGCTATCTCATCCGGGATGAGGACGGGCGACCCGCGCGGGTGGTGGGCGCCATCATGGACGTCACGGAGACCCGCCGCGCGCAAGCCCGCTACGAGGCCATCTTCCAGAACTCGGCCTTCCCCATCTATCTCGTATCCGCCGACGGGGAAATCCTGGAAGCCAACGAGGCCTTCCACCAACTGATGGAGCTACCCGAAGGCGCGGCGAAGGGTCTCAACGAGCAGGCGTTCCACGTCGATCCGGATGCGCTCCGCGCCCAGATGGTGGCCGCGATGGAGGGAGCGGCGGAGCCGGCGGAGCTGGAGTGGCGCACCCGGTCCGGCGGCGTGGCGCACGTGCGGGTGCACCGTACACGCCTCCAGGCGGAAACCGCAGGTGCAGCCTACGAGGTCATCGCTGAGGATCTCACGGAGCGCAAGACGCTCGAAGAACAGTTCCGTCAATCCCAGAAGATGGAGGCGGTGGGTCGCCTGGCGGGAGGCGTGGCCCACGACTTCAACAACCGGCTCACCGTCATCCAGGGTCGCGCCCAGCTCCTCCGCGCCGAGCTCGAGCACGATCCGGAGTTGTTGGAAAACGTGGACGCCATCCTGGACTCTGCCGAGGCGGCGGCACGCATGACCCGCGAGCTGCTGGCGCTCTCACGGAAGCGGATCTCGGAGCCACGCGTGCTGTCCGTGAACGACCTCATCGCCAAGCTCCGGCCCACGCTCCAGACGCTCCTGGAGGAGTCGCTGGTCCTGGTCACGGAGCTGCAGCAGGATCTCCCCAGCGTCCGCGTGGACCCCGGCCACTTCGAGCAGATGCTCATGAACCTGGTGGTGAATGCCCGCGATGCCCAGGAAGGATCCGGGACCATCACCATCCGTACCGCGCGCCGGCTGGTGACACCGCACGACGCGGAGGGCGCACCCGGGCTCAACGCGGGCGCCTATGTGTCCGTCACGGTGGCGGACACGGGTACGGGTATGCCGCCCGAGGTGCTGGCGCGAGCGTTCGAGCCGTTCTTCACCACGAAGCCGGTAGGTGTGGGCACCGGGCTCGGTCTCTCCACGGTGTACGGGCTGGCGAAGCAGAACCACGTCTACGTGCAGATCCGGAGCGAAGTGGGCCAGGGAACGGAGGTGGAGCTCCTCTTCCCGGAGGTTCTGGCGGAGTCGGAGCGGGTACTGGCGGCGGAGGCCGTCGACGTGCCGCGCGGCGGGGGCGCACTCGTCCTGGTGGTGGAGGACGAGGAGGGCGTGCGCCAGGTGGTTGCCCGGACGCTGGACTATCTGGGATACCAGGTGGTGGAAGCCGCTTCAGGCGAGGACGCGCTGGATCTGCCCTCCGACATCCTTGCACGTCTCGATCTCCTCGTGACGGACGTGATCATGCCGGGAATGCGGGGCGACGAGCTGGCGGAGCGCCTCCGCCAGATCCGTGCCGACCTCCCGATCCTCTTCATGTCGGGGTACCGGGCCGACATCGAGTTGGGCCAGGACGCGACGGCACGCAGGTTCTTCATCCCGAAGCCCTTCACGCCGCCGGAGCTCGGCCTCGCCGTGGCGGAGGCTCTCGCCAGCGCGATGGTGTAGGAGCCTGTCCGAGTAAGAGAGCGGGCCGCGTTGGGCGCGCCACGGCCCCGAATCCTAGACGGCGTGACGACGGCGTAGCCCGAGCTACGTCGAGGAGCGCCAACGACGGAGGCGGGGCCGTGCCGCGCCCAACCCACAACCTTTGACGTCTCTGTGCTACATGTGGACGGGCACGTGGTGGGTTCGCGGTTGATC
>WGEM01000008.1 GCA_015492755.1 Gemmatimonadota bacterium
GCGCCGATGAGGAGTGCCAGGCCGAAGACCAACCACCCCAGGCGCCGCCGCGCCACCTCCCCGCCGATCACCCACGCTCGCCGCACGTTCAGAACCACCGCCGTCACCGCCAGGAAGCGAAGGAGGTCCATGGCCGGGTTCAGCCCCAGCGCCTCGAAGCTCCCCGTCCGGAGGCCTTCCACCGCCGCGAGGGCGGCGAAGGCGAGGAGCGCGGCCACCCAGGGACCCGCCCCGGAGAGGAGCGCGATCCGGAGGCGCTGGAAGGGTGCGAGCCAGGCGGGCAATTCCGCCGGTGGTGTTACGGAGGCCGCGTCCAGCCGGGCCGGGAACCGGGAGGTGAACCGGACGATGCCCGCCAGGCCGGCGAGCTCCACCACCACGAAGTGGAGGTCGTACACGGTACGCAGCACTCCGGGGTCCGGTCTCAGGACGAGCACCACCCCGGGGTACGCCAGGAGGTAGCTCCAGGCCGCCAGGGCCACCGCCAGACCGTCGAGCCCCTCGTCGACGGCGCCGCGGAAGGCGAACCAGAGCGCTAGCGCCCCCGCAAGGGCGGATACCATGGCGTCCATCACCACCAGGGGAAGGAAGACCGGACGTGAATGGGCGAGGATCTCTCCTGCGCCTCCCGCCGCGCTCCCGCCGAGCGCTGCGATGAGCGCGAACTGACCCCAGAGGGCCACCGCCGAAACGGCGGCCACCAGGAGGCGCAACGCAGTGGTCCGGAGGATGTGCATGGGTCGAGGTGGGAAGGGGGATGGCGTGAATGGATTAAAGTGCTCTCCGGGCCGCCCCCGCCACAAGCTTCCTTTCGTCGCGCGGGGCACGAACGCACTTTGAGCCGAGACCCGCATATCCGGAGGAGCCATGCCGTCGTTTCGATCCTGCCGACTCGTGCCCGGAGTGGCGCTCACGCTGCTGACGACCGTCGGATTCGCTCTGCCACCGGTGGTCGCGCAGGAGGCGAGCCTGGTGGCGCCGGACGGGAGCGTCGACTGGAATCGTTACTACACCGCCGGCGAGACGGAGCGGATCCTGCGGGAGTTCGCCCGCCTCTATCCGCACCTCACCGAGCTGCACGAGATCGGGCGGAGCATCGAGGGCCAACCCCTCACGGTGATGGCCATCACCAATGAGCGCACGGGACCCGCGGCGGAGAAGCCGGCGCTCTACGTGGATGGAGGGATCCACGCCGGCGAGCTCACCGGCTCGGCGGTGGCGACGTACCTCATCGGGCACCTGCTGAACGGGTACGGCTCCGATCCGCGCGTCACCCGGCTCCTGGACCGGCGCGCCTTCTACGTCCGCCCGAAGTTCAATCCGGCGGGCTCCGATCTGGCGCTCATCGAGGACCAGTTCCTCCGAAGCACGCCCCGGCCGGTGGATGAGGACGAGGACGGCGTGGCCGACGAGGACCCTCCGCAGGATCTGGACGGCGACGGCTGGATCACCACCATCCGCGTGCCGGACCCCGACGGGGACTGGGTGGCGCTCCCCCAGGAGCCCGCCGTGCTGGTGAGGGATCCGGATCGGTCGGTGCAGGGCAAGCGCTACCGCACGTTGCGGGAGGGCGTGGACGACGACGGGGACGGGCGGATCAACGAGGACGGCCTCGGCGGGATCGACATGAACCGCAACTTTCCCCGCAACTGGGAGCGGTGGCACCTGCAGCCGGGCTCGGAGAGGGGATAGTCGCCCGAGCCCGAGACACGCGCCACCGTGGAGTTCATCAACGGCCACCGGAACATCACCGGGATCGTGCACGGCCACACGTCGGGGGGGTTCGTCTACCGCCTGCCCTCCGCGTCCGCGCCGACGGACTTCCCGGCCGAGGATCTTGCGCTCATCGAACACCTGGGCACGGAGTACACGCGCACCACGGGCCGGCCCGTGCGGCCCTCATCCACACACCCCACGAATCACCGTTACGGCACACTCATCTCGTGGGGATACTGGGACCAGGGCGTCATCGGATGGGTGCCGGAGTATTCGCCCGGGCCGGAGGCGTGGATGCCCGACGCCGACGGTGACGGCCGCATTTCGGAGCTGGAGCAGTACCGTTTCAACCAGGAGACCCTGGGCGGCGCGTACTTCTCGGAGTGGACGCCCTATGAGCATCCGCAGCTCGGTGCGGTGGAGATCGGAGGATGGCACGCCAAGTTCTGGGGGCAGAACCCCCCCTCGGAGTTCCTGGAGGAGGAGTGCCGCCAGCAGATCCCGTGGATCCTCTACCTCCTGGAGCAGAGCCCCATGCTGGAACTCGCCCCCCCGGCGATACGGCCGCTGGGTGAGGACCGCTGGGAGGTGACGGTGACGGTGCGGAACACGGGGCTCCTTCCCACCAGCATCACGGACCGGGGCACCGTGGGCCGGAGACTTCCCGACGGCCGGGTGGTGCAGCAGGTGGTGCGGCCCCCGTGGGTGCGGCTCCAGCACCCGGGTCTGGAGGTGGTGGAGGGGAGTGAGCGGGTGGTTCTGGATCACCTGGCGGGCTCCAACCCCTACCTGAAGGCCACTACGGAGCGGGAGCGCACGGTGCGCTGGGTGGTGCGCGGCGCGGCGGGGGAGCGCGCGGTGCGCGTCACCGCTGGCTCGGAGAAGGCCGGTACCGCGCGCAGCGACTGGGTGGTGGTGCGATGAACGGCGTGCGGCGCTGGGCGCTTCTGGGGCTGACCTCGTCGGTGGTGGCGGTGAGCGTCGCGCCCTCCCACCTCTCAGCTCAGGAAGCGCGCCGTCGCTGGGAGCGCATGTGCCAGATCCGGCAGGAGAAGTTCGACCTCGTCCTGCCGAAGGCTCTGGCCGACAACGACCTGGACATGTGGATCGTGGTGATGCGCGAGGGGTTGCTGGATCCCCTCTGGGAGGCGCTGGGACGGGGATACGTGGGCGACTGGGCGTACTACGTCTTCACGGCCCGGGGCGCGCGGGCGGAGCGCGCCGCGCTGGGCATTAGCGGCTACATGCTGGAGCGCTGCGGCGTCTACGACCACTTCGGCGCCGCGGATGAGTTGCGGAGCTACGTGGAGGCCCGCGATCCTGAGCGCATCGGCGTGAACATCGCCCCCTCCATCGGTGGCGCCGACGGCCTCTCACACTCGTCGTACCTCCATCTGAAGGAAGTGCTGGGTCCCGTCTACGGAGTGCGTCTCGTGTCCGCGGAGCGCTTCGTGTCCGACTTCCGCTCCACCCGCACTGCCATCGAGCTGGCCACCTTCGCCGAGGCGGGGGAGATGAGCCGGGAGATCGCCGAGCGGGCGCTCTCCAACGAGGTCATCACGCCCGGCGTCACCATGCTGGAGGACGTGGCCTGGTGGATGTGGGACCAGCTCCTGGAGCGGGGCCTGGAGTCGTCGTTCGGCATGCCGTCGGTCTACATCACCGGACCGTCGGGCATCGAGGCCACGTCGTCGGATCGGATCATCCAGCGGGGAGACCTCCTGATGATCGACTGGGGGGTGGGCTTCCTGGACTTCTATACAGACATGAAGCGGGTGGCCTACGTCCTGCGCGAGGGCGAGACGGAGGCGCCCCAGGGACTTCAGCACGCCTTCCGCCAGGCGCTCCGGGCGCGCGACGTCATGAAGGCGGCCATCCGGCCGGCGCCCACGGCGCAGGAGGCGCTGGATCGCGTCTGGGCGGCGCTGGAGGCGGAGGGCTTTCGCCGCGTGGCGTTCAATCAGCCCTCCGACGACCCCGACGTCACCGACGTCGTCATCGGGCCCCACTCGGTGGGGAACTGGGGCCACGGGATCGGACCGTCGCTGGCGTTCTTCAATCCCACCCGGCTCACCTACGAGCTCCGTCCCGGCACGCTCATCTCCGTGGAGCTCTTCGCCTACACGGCGAACCCGGAATGGGGCGGAGCCAAGGTCCGCATTCCGCTGGAAGACGACGGCGTGGTGACGGAGCGGGGGGTGGAGTGGCTCTATCCGGTGAATTCGCGGATCTTACTGATCCGGTGAGGAGGGTTTCCACCCGGAGGAGGTACGGAGAATGAGCGGTCCTGAGCCTTCCGAGCGGGACTTCGACCGCGCGGTGGCCGAAGCCGCGCGGGCGGTGGAGAAAGCGGAGGCCGCAAGGCGCGCAGCGGAGGAGCGGGCACGTCCCCGATCGCGCGGCCCGGTCCTCGCCGTCCTGTTGGTCGGTCTGGTTGCCGTGGCGGTCTACGACTACGTACGCCTCACGGCGCCCCCGCCCACGCCACCTGCGGAGGTGGCGGCCGAGGACCTCCGCGCTTCGGTGGCGATCCTGGTGGAGGAGATCGAGGCCTTTCGGGCCGAGGCGGGGCGGCTCCCGACTGCGGCGGAGCTGGAGGCGGAGGGCCTGCTGGACGAGGGCGTGCGCTACGCGGTCCTGTCGGACTCCGCCTACGAGATCACCGCCACCGACGAGGTGGTCACCGTCCGCTACCGGTCCGACACTCCGCTGGACGGCTGGTTGCGGGGGGAGGAGGGACGATGAGGGGCGCGCCGAGGCTGGCAGGGTTCACGCTGGTGGAGATGGCCATCGTGCTCACGGTAATGGCGATCCTGGCGGGGCTCGCGCTGCCCAACGTGAAGGACGCCGTCTACCGCGCGGACGCCGCGAAGATCGTCAGCGACGTCCGGGCGGTGAAGCTGGCGGTGGAGGAGTTCGTGCAGGAGAACGGTTCCCTCCCGCGCTCGGGACGCTGGCGGCAGGTTCCTGCGGACCTGGCGCCGTACCTGGCGGGGATGCCCTTCGAGTACAAGACGGTGGAGTACCGCCTCATCAGCAACCGCCGCAGGGGTGTCGTCCGCCTCCGCGTCCGCTATCCACGTCGTGATCCCATCGGTGCGGCGCTGGCGCGCTACCGCCGTCCGGGCGAGGTGCGGTGGACGAACCGCCGTACCGACTTCTACATCGTGCGCTGAGGCGCGCCTGCGGAACGGACCGATGCACTGGATGCACCGCGTGGTGGAGGCAGCGGGTCTGGACCCCGCTCGGGTCCCGCCGGTGAAGCCCGGAGACGACGTCGCCGAGGTCTGGGATGGAGTCTGTGATGCCTTCGCGCTGGACCCGTGGGAGCTGGCGGAGCGTGTGGCGGCGTACTTCCACGCGGCGGTCGCGGACTTCGACCACGTCCAGCCTGGCGTCACCAAGCTGGTACCGGC
Source organism: Gemmatimonadota bacterium (assembly GCA_015492755.1). Lineage (GTDB taxonomy): Bacteria > Gemmatimonadota > Gemmatimonadetes > Longimicrobiales > Gaopeijiaceae > S146-37. The sequence goes on from WGEM01000008.1 coordinate 5,133, forward strand.
GTCCGTGGCGGAGCGGTTCGACGTCTTCCCCCTCCGGGCCCGCGACCGCGTGCTCACCGTGGCCACCCCCGACCCCTCCAACATGGAGGCGGAACAGGAGGTGGAGTTCACGTCGGGCCGCACCGTGCGCATGGACGTCGCGCCGCCTCGCGAGGTGCGGATCAGGGTGCGGGAGGAGTACGCCCCGGAGCGACTGGTGGAGTCCATGCTCCAGCACGTGGAACACGACGTGGATGCCGTGCTGGAGGTGGTGGAGGAGGAAGCGGAGGAGGTGGCCGAGGTGGACGTGGCCTCGGGTCCGGTGGTGAAGCTCACCAACATGCTGCTGCACGAAGCCATCGCCCGGGGAGCGTCGGACGTCCACCTCCAACCGCTGCCCACCCACGGCGTGGTCCGGTTCCGGATCGACGGGGTCCTTCGCACCGGGATGACGATGCCGCTGCCGGTGCTCACTCGGGTGATCTCACGCATCAAGGTCATGGGGAAGATGGACATCGCGGACCGCCTCCGGCCGCAGGACGGCCGGGCGCGGGTCTCCGTCGGAGGCCGGAGCTACGATCTGCGGATCTCCACGGTTCCCGCCCGGAATGCGGAGAAGGCCGTCATCCGCATCCTCGATCCCCAGCAGTCGGGAACGCTGGACGAGACGGGGATCCGGGAACCCGACCTGAGCCGGATGCGGAGCCTGCTGCAGCGGCGCGACGGAATCTTCGTGGTGACGGGCCCCACCGGCTCGGGGAAGACCACCACCCTGTATGCCGCGCTGAGAGAGATCTCCACCGAGGACGTGAACATCATGACGGTGGAAGATCCCGTGGAGTACGAACTGCCCGGTCTCACGCAGATCCAGGTGGAGCCCAGGAAGGGCGTCACTTTCGCGTCGGCGCTCCGCGCCATCCTGCGGCAGGATCCCGACGTCATCTTCGTAGGTGAGATCCGTGACGGAGAGACTGCGGAAATCGCGGCGCAGGCGAGTCTCACCGGCCACCTGGTCCTGGCGACGCTCCACACCAACGATGCCATCGGCGCGGTGCGGCGTTTCGCCGACCTGGGCCTCGACCTCCCCACCGTTACCGAGACCCTCCGTGGATCGCTGGCACAGCGTCTGGTACGGCGCGTGTGCCAGGCGTGCGCGGTGCCGGCCACTCCGCCGTGGACGTCGCAGGAGGCGCGCATCATCGAGGAGACGGGCGTGGAGCCACGCGTACGGTCGGTGGGCTGCGCGGCGTGTGACGAATCCGGCTTCCAGGGCCGCGTGCCAGTGACCGAACTCATGGTGATGACCCCATCGATGGAACGTCTCATTCTGGACGGTGCGCCGCCGCACCAGCTCCTGGAGCAAGCCCGGCGGGACGGGATGCGGACACTCCGCGAGTCGGCGCTGGAGTTGGTGCGGGAAGGACTGACGACGGTGGAGGAGGTGGAGCGTGTGGTGGGCGAGGCCGAGGCGAAGCCCGCACCCCATCCCGACGTGATTCCCATCGGGCGCGCCCGCCCGGAGCCGACGCCGGCGCAGGGTGGTGCCGGATCGTCCGGTGCGCCCCGGCCGGAGCCGGACCAGGAGGACGGCGAGCAGCCGCACGTGCTGGTGGTGGACGACGATCCCATCAACCGCACGGTGGTACGCGCGCTCCTGGAGCACGAAGGCTACCAGGTCACCGAAGCGGCGGACGGGGCCGAGGCGCTGGTCCATGTGGCCCACGGCACGTCCTTCAGCCTGATGGTGCTGGACCTGGACATGCCCATGCTGGGGGGGCGGGACGTCCTGCGGGCGATCCGCGCAAATCCGCTCACCGCCGGCCTGCCGGTGGTGGTGCTCACGGGCAGCAAGGATCCGGACGCGGAGATGGAGCTCCTGGAGGCGGGCGCGGACGACTATCTGCGGAAGCCGCTGGATCCGCCGCGGTTCATGACGCGCGTCCGCGCGGTGTTGCGGAGGGCGGCGGCCTGAGGTATCCGTCTTCCCGCATCCACCTCCACCCGAGGCCGCCTTGACCCCCATCGACTTCGACGCCTTCGACGCGCTCACCTTCGACTGCTACGGGACGCTCATCGACTGGGAATCCGGCATCCTGGGCCAGATCCGACCGCTGCTGGCGGCCCACGGCGTGCCGCTTCCCGACGACGAGACGCTGCTGCGGACCTTCGGAGAGCTGGAGTCCGAGGCGGAGCGGGGTCCCTTCCGCGCGTACCGTTCGGTCCTCACCGATGTGGCGCTGGGCTTCGGACGCGTCTACGGGTTCCAGCCCACGGACGAGGAGGTCACCCGCTTCGCCGCGTCGGTGGGGAGCTGGCCGCCCTTCCCCGACACCCGGGAGGCGCTGGGGGCGCTGAAGGACCGGTACCGCCTGGCCATCGTGTCCAACGTGGACGACGACCTCTTCGCCGGGTCGGCGGCGCAGCTCGGGGTGGACTTCGACGGGGTTGTGACCGCCCAGCAGGTGCGGAGCTACAAACCGGCGCCGGTGCACTTCCACGAGGTCCTTCGGCGACTGGAGCTCCCCGTGGAGCGGGTGCTCCACGTGGCGCAGAGCCTCTACCACGACATCCGCCCGGCGAAGGAGTTGGGCTTCACAGCCGTGTGGGTGAATCGCCGTGCGGGTCGGGAAGGAACGGGGGCCACGCCTCCCGCCGAGGCGGTGCCGGACCTGGAGGTGCGGGACCTGAAGACGCTGGCGGAGCTGGCCACGCGACGATAGCACGGCGCGTGGTGCGGCGGGCCGGATCCGTCCCAACACTCGGTGGTGGTCGCGGGTCCGTGGAGCGCGGGGCGTCGTCTGGCCGTACCGGTCCCGCCTCTCTATTCTACCCGCCCTCTTCCGGCGGCCCGGCACCGTGGGGCCCGGAGGGGACGGTTGCGGTGTCCTTTCACGGAGGTTCCTCATGATCCGTCCGCTTCAGTTCCTCGCCCGCGCGTCTGCAGGCGCGTGGCGTCTCACCGCGCTGGCGGTGCTACTCCTGGCGGGCTCCGCGGCCGACGCCGCAGCCCAGCCCAGGCCCACGCGACCGGAGGATACGCGGCTCTACGCCATCGAGAACGCACGCATCGTCACCGTGTCGGGCCGCACCATTGAGCGCGGAACCGTCGTGGTGGAGAACGGGCTCATCACCGCGGTGGGCACCAACGTACCTGTGCCTGCCGCCGCCTGGGTGATCGACGGCTCCGGCAAGACGGTCTATCCCGGCCTGGTGGATGCCTTCACCACGCTGGGCCACGGGCGTCCCGCGCGGCCCACGCCCCGGTTCTTCGGCGGTGGAGGCCGGCAGGGCGACGACCGCGAATACTCGTGGGGGCCCGAGGATCGCCCCGGCACGTCCACGTGGAAGACCGCTGGCGAGGAGTTGGCGGAGGACGACGATCGCTACGCGAAGTGGCGTGAGGGCGGCTTCACCACCGTGGTGAGCACGCTGCACGAAGGGCTCGTCCCGGGGCAGGCCGCCGTACTGAACCTGATGTCGTTCGAGCGCCCCCGTCAGATGGTGGTGGCCACCCCGGTGGGGATGCGCATCAACCTGGTGGACCGGTCGCACCGCGGCTTCCCGGGGAGCTCCATGGGCGTCTTCGCCTACCTGAAGCAGCTCTACTACGACGCCATGCACTACGACGCGGTGTGGTCCGACTACGAAGCCGACCCCCGCGGAAAGGCGCGGCCCGAGTGGGACCTGGCGCTGGAGCCCCTCCGGCAGCAGCTCAGGGAGGGATGGCCGGTCCTCTTCCCCGCCGACAGTCGCTCCGACATCGCCCGCGCCATCGCCACCGCGGAGGAGATGGGCGTGCCCCTCATCGTCTACGGGGCGCAGGGCGCGTACGACGGTGTGGACCTCCTGGCGAAGGCGGGGGTCCCCGCGCTGGTGAACGTGGACTGGCCGGCACCGCCCCGCGACGGTGACCCCGGGGCCGAGCCCTCGCTGGAGCAACTCCGCCTCTGGGATCGCGCACCCACCACGCCGAAGGTACTGGCGGAGGCGGGGGTGCCCTTCGGATTCTACTCAGAGTCGCAGGAGGGGCCCGACAAGATCCTGGAGGGTGTGCGTCGCGCGGTGGCGCAGGGCCTGAGCAAGGAGGACGCCGTTCGCGCGTTGACGCTGGGGTCCGCCCGGATCTTCGGTGTGGATGACCGCCTCGGCTCCATCGAAGAGGGTAAGATCGCCAACCTGGTGGTGGCGGAAGGTGACCTCCTGGATGAGGGCACGGAGCTGGCCGCGGTCCTGGTGGACGGTGAGCTCTTCGACCTCACGCCGCCCACGGTGACGGCGTCGGCGGAGGAGGACGCCGCAGGAAAACGAGAGGAGCGCGGCGAGGAGGCGGAAGGCGACCGTCCCCGCCGCGGGGGACGCGGCGCGGTGCGCGGCCCCGATCCGTCGGCGCCTCCGGTGCCCCTGTCGCGGGACAAGGGCCCCTATCGTGACGATCCGGTGACGCTCATCCGTGGCGCCACCATCCTCACCGCCTCGCACGGACGCATCGAGAACGGCGACATCCTCATCCGGGACGGGAAGATTGCCCGGGTGGGCAGGGGCCTGGAGGCGCCCCGGGGCGCGCACGTGGTGGACGCCAGCGGCAGGTGGGTGA
>WGEM01000009.1 GCA_015492755.1 Gemmatimonadota bacterium
ATGCTGGAGCGGGCGGCGGGGGAGACGTGGCACGCCCGGGCCTTCTTCCGGACCCACGCGGGTTGAACGAAGACGCGCCCCGGAGCCGTCAGGCCCCGGGGCGCGCTGGTTCGCTACGCGTCAGCGCGTATGCGGCGCGTCAGTCGGTGACGCGGACGACGTTTTCCGCCGCCGGGCCCTTGGGTCCGTCGACGATGTCGAACTCGACCCTGTCACCCTCGGCGAGGGTACGGAATCCCTCGGCCTGAATGGCGGAGTAGTGGACGAAGCAGTCCCGGTCCTCTCCTTCCGGAGAGATGAAGCCGAATCCCTTCGCGTCGTTGAACCACTTCACCGTTCCGGTGGTCCGCATGTCTCCTGCTCCTTCGAGTACTGGTTCCTGGCACGCCGCAAACGCGTCGTCCCACTTCTTGCGATGCGCGGAGGCGATGGGTCCGGGACCAAAAAAAAGACCTGGTCACTCCCAGGTCCCAACCCTCGCGGCCTGGACCGGCACCGTGCACCCCGCACGGCGAGAACGCTAGAACGTCAAGGGGCGGGCGTCAACATTCCTCGGAGGCGTGTTCAGAAAGGGCTGCAGCCAGGTAGCGGGCCGCTTCCTCGTCCGCCCAGAAGCGTGGCCGCCAGGGTAGCCCCCCGAGGAATCCCACATGACCACCCTCCGGCGTGAACGCGGCGCAGAGCGCAGGATTCGCCCGCACCGCCTGCCGGGGCACCGCGTCGGACGGAAGGAAGGGGTCGTCCATGGCGTGCAGGAGGAGGGTTGGCGTGCGAATCGAGGCCAGCACGGGCGCGCTGCTGGCGTGCCTGTAGTAGTCCTCGGCGTCCGCGTACCCGGCGAGGGGGGCGGTGACCACCTCGTCGAAGGCGCGGATGGTGGGTGCCTCCAGCGCCGCGTCCACGTCGACGTGGTCCTTCAGCAGTGCCGCCTTCGCGAGGACCTTCCGGCGCAGGGAGCGCAGAAAGTACAGCGTGTAGACCCGTCCCATCCTGGATCGCTCCAGGAGCCGGCAGCCCGCCGAGAGGTCGTACGGCACCGACATGGCGGCGGCGGCGTGTAGCCGGTGGGTGCCCGAGGCCGCCTCCTCCGCCAGGAGGCGGAGGAGGACGTTGCCACCCAGCGAGAAACCCAGCGCGCCCAGTCGGCGGTCCGGATCGCGCCGGGAGAGCACCTGCAGCACGAACTTCGGGTCGCCCGTCTCCGCCGAGTGATAGAAGCGAGGGAGTCGGTTGGGCTCCCCGCTGCACCCCCGGAAGTTCATCACCACGGGCTGGAGCCCCCGTCGCATGAGTTCCGCGCAGGCGTTGCGCACGTACGAGCGCGACGACGACCCTTCCAGCCCGTGGAGCACAAGGACCCAGGGCGCGCCGGGGCGGGGTTCGGGCGCCCAGTCCAGGTCCAGGAAGTCTCCGTCCGGCGTCTCCAGGCGTTCGCGCCGGTAGGGGAAGGGGGGCGGGCGCCGTAACGCCCGTGCCAGCAGGGTCTGGCGGTTCGGCCCTGGCGCCCACCAGGCGGGACGGAAGGGACGCGGGACGAAGTCCACGCGTGCGCCGGCGGCGAAGTCTCCGGACGTATTCATGGCCATCATGTACGACCGACGCGTCCCCGGGTTCCGGAGACCCGCGCCGCGGTGGACGCCGTGGGCGGTGCCTCCTATGCTTTGCCGCGAACCGCTCCCCACCCGAGATCCAGGCGAGGTCCATGAAGCTTCTGCGCCGCCTGAGCCTGGCGGTCGTGCTGGCCGCGTACGGCTGTGAGTCCGCACCCCCGCCGCCCGTCGAGTTGGGGATCCCACGGGCACTGGCGGATCACCGGAGCAGGACGCTGAGCGACCTGCGCTACGACATCCGGCTGGAGATCCCCGCCTCGCGGGAAGAACCGGTGACGGGACGTTCGCTCATCAACTTCCGGTGGAGCGATCCGCACGCCTATCCCCTGGTGCTGGACTTCAAGGATCCGGAGGTGCGGGTGAGGGAGCTCCGCGTGAACGGCGCGGAGGTGCCCTGGGACCCGGTGGACGACCATGTGGTGGTGAAGGCGGACGCGCTGCGCGAAGGGATGAACGAGGTGGACATCTCGTACGTGGCGGGCGACGACGCCCTGAACCGCAACGAAGACTTCCTCTACACCCTGTTCGTGCCGGACCGGACTCACTTCTCCCTTCCGGTCTTCGATCAGCCCGACCTGAAGGCGCGTGTGTCGTGGCGGCTCAAGGTTCCCGCCGGGTGGGAGGCGGTGGCCAACGGCCCGTCCGCCGAACACTCGGTGCTGGGAGACGTGAAGACGGTGGACTTCCTGGAGTCCCGGCCCATCCCCAGCTACCTCTTCTCCTTCGCCGCCGGCCGCTTCTCGGTGGAAGAGGAGGTGGTGGGGCGCTACTTCATGCGGATGTACCACCGCGAGACGGACACGGCCACCGTCGCACGGAATCGGGACGAGATCTTCCGTCTCCACGGTGCGGCGCTGGAGTGGCTCGAGGAGTACACGCAGATCCCCTATCCATTCCAGAAGTTCGAGTTCGTCCTCATCCCCTCCTTCCAGTACGGCGGGATGGAGCATCCCGGCCAGATCCTGTACCGGCAGGCCGGGCTCATGCTGGACGAATCCGCCACACAGTCCCGTATTCTCGGTCGCGCGTCGGTCATCGCCCACGAGACCGCGCATATGTGGTTCGGCGACCTGGTCACCATGCGGTGGTTCGACGACGTCTGGGCGAAGGAGGTCTTCGCCAACTTCATGGCTGCGAAGATCGTCCGACCGTCCTTCCCCGGCATCGATCACGACCTCCGCTTCCTCACCGCCCACCACCCGGCGGCATACGCGGTGGACCGCACCGCGGGCACGCACCCCATCCGCCAGCCTCTGGAAAACCTCCGCTTCGCCGGAACGCTCTACGGGCCCATCATCTACCAGAAAGCGCCCATCGTCATGCGGCACCTGGAGCGTCGGATGGGGGAGGACGCGTTCCGTGACGGCCTGCGGGCCTACCTGAAGCGGTTCGCGTACGGCAACGCCACCTGGCCTGAGCTGGTGGAGATCCTGGACGCACGTACGCCCGACGACCTGAAGGCGTGGAGTCGGGTCTGGGTGGAGGAGGCGGGTCGCCCGCGGATCGTGGTGGAGCGTAGCGGCGACGACGTCCGCGTGCGGCAGGAGGATCCCATGAACCGGGGGCGCCTCTGGCCTCAGCGCCTGGAGCTCCGCGTCGGGTCCGTGGAGCGTCATCGTGTCGTACCCGTAGAGCTGGAGGGCCGCGAGGCGGTGGCGGAGGGCGTGGGAGAGGTGGCGTTCATCCTGCCCAACGGGAGCGGGCTGGAGTACGGCGGCTTCGTGCTGGACGGGGAGAGCCGACGCTACCTCATGGCGCACGTGCCTGAACTCTCGCCCGCTCTCGTGCGGGGCGCCGCCTGGGTCACGCTCTGGGAGGAGACGCTGGACGGCCGCGTCGCTCCCGGCGCGTTCCTGGATGCGGCGCTGGACGCGCTGGCCGACGAGCGCGACGAGCTGGTCCTGGGGCGGGTGCTCGACGACGCGGGGACCGCCTACTGGCGACTCCTGACACCGGAGGAACGCGTGTCACTGTCGCCCCGGATGGAGGACGTGCTCTGGCGCGGGGTCAGTGATCCGGACCGGCCGCGCACGGCGCGGGCCTCCTTCTTCAACGCCTACCGGAACCATGCCCTGACGCGTGACGCCGTGGCGCGGCTCCGGCGCATCTGGGAGGGGAGTGAGGAGCCCCCGGACCTCCCCCTCTCCGAGCCGGACCGGATCGCGCTGGCGGAGGCGCTGGCGCTGCGGGGCGTTCCGGACGCGGAGGCCCTCCTGGCGGAGCAGGAGACGCGCATCCGGAACCCCGACCGTCTGGCGCGTTTCCGCTTCGTGAGACCGGCGCTCTCCGCCGACCCCGGGGTGCGCGAGGCGTTCTTCCGGAGCCTCGGCGATCCGGCCATGCGGGAGCGGGAACCGTGGGTTCTGGCGGGGCTGCGCTATCTGCACCATCCCCTGCGGGCCGACGCGTCCCTCCCGCTGGTTCGGCCGGCGCTGGACATGCTGGAAGAGATCCAGCGCACCGGCGACATCTTCTTCCCGGGCCGCTGGCTGGACGCGGTGCTGAGCGGATACAACACGCCGGCGGCGGAGGAGGTGGTGCGCGCCTATCTGGAGGACCACCCCGATCTCCCGGACCGGCTGCGGCGGAAGGTGCTCGAGTCCGCCGACCTCCTCTTCCGCGCGTCGCGCATCGTCTACGGGGACGAGGGTTAGGAGCCGATCCGAGCAGGAGCGTGGGCCGCGTTGGGCGCGTCCGCCCGGATTCAGAGGCCCGCCGTCAGTCCCCCGTCGCTGGGGATCACCGCACCGGTGACGTTGCCGGCCTCGTCGGAACAGAGCCAGAGGGCCAGTGCCGCGATCTCGTCGGGCCGGGCCAGGCGTCCCAGAGGGATGCGCTCTTCATACCGGCGGCGGGCGGCGGCGGGATCCTCGGGGTCCAGCGCCCGGAAGACCCGCTCCATCGTGGGTGTGTCGGTGGGTCCCGGACAGAGCGCATTGACGCGGATGCCGGAGGCGGCGTACTCAAGCGCCGCCGCACGGGTGAGCCCGATGACGCCGTGCTTTGCGGCACTGTAATGGGCGGCCAGGGGTGCCCCGGCGAGCCCGTTCAGCGCGGCGATGTTCACCACGGCGCCGGCGCCCCGCTCCTCCAGCACCGGGAGCTGGGAGCGCATGGAGAGCCAGACGCCCTTGAGTGTGGTGGCGATGGTCTCGTCGAAGTCCTCCTCGGGCACCTCGCCCAGACGGGCGAGGACCGGGTCGGTGAGGGCGGCGGCGTTGACGGCGTAGTCCAGCCCGCCGGCGAGGTCCAGCGTCCGCTGCACCATGGCCTCGGTGTCGGCGCGGGAGGTGACGTCGGTGGCCACGAACCACGCCTCAGCCCCCGCCCGCTCGATGGCACCCACGGTTTCCAGGCCGCGGGCGTGGGTTCGCGCGGCCACCACTACACGGGCGCCGCGGGCTGCAAAGCCCTCGGCCACGGCGCGCCCGATGCCGGAGGTTCCCCCGACCACCAGGGCCACGCGTCCAACGAATGAATCGGTCATTCGGATCGCTGATGTCCGGGGCGCAATGCACCCGCTCAGGGCCCTGACACGGGGGGAGTGTCGCCTCTGAACGTGGGCGGCCCGGAAGCCCCGGTCAAGCGGGTCGGCGGGTCCCTTGTGGCCTGCAGCCGCCCGCGCGAGACTTGGGCCGCGCAGAGTGAGGTGACGATGACTGGACGACGTGTACGAGGCCTCAGCGCCGGCGCGGCGCTGGCCATATGGATGGTGGCGACGGCGTGCGGCGACGGACCCGCAGGCTACGGGGGCGGCTTGCCGCTGAGGCCCAGCGACGGGCTGCTGAACGACCCGGGACTCCAGGACGTGGTGGACCGGCAGGTGGTCCGGGACGGCGCCATGCTGCGCATCCTTCTCACCGATGCCCGTGCCGACGTCCGGGCGCGTGCGGCGCTGGGATTGGCGTCGGTACAGGATCCCGCGGCGGAGGATGCGCTCCTGGAGTTGGTGGCCCACGACCCGGACGAGCAGGTGCGCCGCGACGCCGCCTTCGCGGTGGGCCAGCTCCGACTCGCCTCGTCGGTGCCCGCGCTGGAGCAGGCGCTGGCGACGGAACCGTCGGCGATGGTCCGCGCCCGGATCCTCGAGGCCCTGGGCAAGATTCCGGCACGCGAGGCCTCGGAGGCCATCCGCACCGCCGAGCTGGATGCCGGCGACGAGGTGGCCCGCACGTGGGCGCTGGCGGTGAACGGTGCGGTGCAGGGCGTGGTGACCCCCGAGGCCCAGAACGCGCTTCTGGCGCGGCTCTCCGCCTCTCGCGCGGAGGTGCGGGAGGCGGCGGCCTACTACTTCGGTCGGCTGGACGACCCGGCGCCGTGGGTGGGGAGCGCCGACGCGCTCCGCAGGGCGCTGGACGCCGCGGCTCCGGACGGCCCCGAGACCATGCATCTGGTGATCGCGCTGGGACGTCTGCGAAGCCCCGGTGACGTGCCGACGTTCACCGAGCTGAGCCGTGAGGCACCGGACTGGCGGGTGCGGGTGGAGGCCGTCACCGCGCTGGGGGCCATGGCGGCCGGCGGCGGCGAGTCGCTGCGGGAAGCCCTCATGGCCGCGCTGGACGATCCTTCTCCCCATGTCCGGCAACGCGGGGCGGAGGCGCTGGGTACGCTGGCGCTCCCCCCGTCGGTGCTGGGGCGTATCGAGGCGTGGTTGGACGCGCACCGCGACGAGCCGTCCGTGGTGAAGACGCCGCTCCTGGGGCTCCTGGCGCGACACGACGAACGCGAATTCCTCTTCGGCTGGTGGCGTCAGGCCGCCACCGCAGCGGACAGCGTGACGGTGCTGGATGCCATGGCGGAACTCCGCGGGAACGATGCGCTGGAGCGGATCCTGGAGGCGACGTCCCGGGGTTCCGATGCGGTGCGGACGGCGGCGTACCGGGCGCTGGGCCGCCGCTGGGAAGTGGACGAGATTCGCACCGATCTGCACCCGGTCTACTTCAGAGCCTTCGCGTCCGGGCTCACCAGCGGCCTCCCCGAGGCGGAATTCGCCGTCATGCAACGGCTCACACACCCGGCGTTCGTGGAGATGGGTTCGGCCCGGCTCCTGGTGGAGCAGTACCGTCAAAAGCTGGACGGCGGCCACTACCGCGACGCGGCGGAGGCGCTGAGGTTGGTGGCCTTCGTGGGTGCACCGGAGGCCGAGGGGCTCCTGCGCGACGCCCTGGTGCACCCCGCCGCGGTGCTGCGTCGCATCGCCGCTTCGGGGCTGGAGCGCGTCACGGGCGAGAAGGTGGACGTGGACGTCACCACCGACGCGGAGGAGGTCCGCCGGGGCCGGACGGAGCTTCCGTACGATCCCACGGTGATCGACTGGAGCTACCTTGCGGGGCTGGGCTCCGCCCCCCGTCTCCATTTCGAGACGGAGCGGGGATCATTCACCGTGCGGATGGTACCGGAGGAGGCGCCGCATACCGTCCAGACGATGGCGCGCCTGGCGGAGGAGGGGCGCTTCGACGGCACCCCCTTCCACCGCGTCGTGGCCAACTTCGTGGTGCAGGGCGGCGACGTGGAGTCGGGGACGGGGCGTGGTGGTCCCGGCTTCCAGATCACCAGCGAGTTCAACGAGCTCCCCTACCTCCGGGGTGCGGTGGGGATGGCCAGCGCGGGCAAGGACACCGAAGGCTCCCAGTTCTTCATCGCCCACCGCCGCCTGCCGCACCTGGACGGCCGCTACACCGTCTTCGGATGGGTGGAGGAG
>WGEM01000010.1 GCA_015492755.1 Gemmatimonadota bacterium
CCCATGGACGTCTTCGAGCTGGAGGTGGCCGCCGACCCGCAGATCTCCCCGGACGGGAGCCGCGTCGTGTACGTCCGCCGGGGCTTCGACGTGATGACGGACGGCACGCGCACGGCGCTCTGGACGGTGGACTGGAACGGGCGCGACCACCGAGCCCTCACCGACGGCAACACGCAGGTCTCGTCTCCCCGCTGGTCGCCGGACGGGAGCCGCCTGGCGTACGTGGCTTCCGCGGACGGCTCCAGCCAGATCTACCTTCGCTGGATGGACCACGGTGAGGTGACGGAGCTCACGAACCTCACCGGATCACCGGGCAACCTGGCCTGGTCTCCCGACGGGCGCTGGATCGCCTTCACCATGTTCGTGCCGAAGGACGAGACCGACGGTGTCCGCCTGCCGAAACCGCCGGAGGGCGCCACGTGGACGCCCCGGCCACGGGTCATCGATCGGATGCGCTACCGCGCCGACGGCCGCGGATTCCTCCCCGCCGGCCACACCCACATCTTCGTGATCCCCGCCGACGGGGGTACGCCGCGCCGGCTCACCGAGGGACCGTACGACCACGGCGGCCCGCTGGCGTGGACGCCGGACAGCCGCGCCATCGTCTTCAGCGCCAACCGCGGCGACCCCGACTTCCAGCCCCGCAACAGCGATCTCTTCGAGGTGACGGTGGAGACGGGCGAGATCCGACGCCTCACCCACCGCTTCGGGCCCGACGCGGGCCCCGCCGTCTCGCCCGACGGATCGACGATCGCCTACACGGGCTACGACGACCGCTTCCAGGGCTACCAGGTGACGCACCTGTACGTCATGAACCGTGACGGAAGCGGCGTCCGCATGGTCACCGACCTGGACCGCGACATCGGAAACGTGCGCTGGGCGGCGGACGGGAGCGGCCTGTACGTGCAGTACGACGACCAGGGCTCCACCAAGGTGGCGTTCGTGTCGCTGGACGGAGAGGTGACGGATCTGGTCTCCGACGTGGGCGGTGTGGGTCTGGGACGCCCCTACGGAGGAGGGTCGTATTCCGTAGCCCGGAACGGGCGCATCGCCTACACCGCAACCACGCCGCTGCGGCCCTCGGACGTGGGGGTGGCGGCGCGGGGCGAGCAGCCGCGGAGACTCACGGCACTCAACGAAGACGCTCTGGGACACAGGAAGCTGGCGCAGGTGGAGGAACTCTGGTGGAATTCCTCCTACGACGGCCGGCGGGTGCACGGGTGGGTGGCGCTCCCCCCGGACTTCGACCCGTCGCGGCGCTATCCGCTCATCCTGGAGATCCACGGCGGGCCCTTCGCCAACTACGGCCCGCGATTCTCGCCGGAGGTGCAGCTCTACGCCGCGGCGGGGTACGTGGTCCTCTACACGAACCCCAGGGGGAGCACGAGCTACGGGGAGGAATTCGGCAACCTCATCCACCACGCGTATCCCGGCCACGACTATGACGACCTCATGTCGGGGGTGGACGCCGTCATCCAGCGGGGCTACGTGGACACCGCCAACCTCATGGTCACCGGCGGGAGCGGCGGCGGTGTGCTCACCGCCTGGATCGTGGGCAAGACCGACCGCTTCCGCGCCGCGGTGGTGCAGAAGCCGGTGATCAACTGGATCAGCTTCTCCCTCACCTCCGACGGGTACGCCAGCTACTACCAGTACTGGTTCCCGGGTCCGGTGTGGGAGGAGGGGATGCTGGAGCACTACTGGGCCCGTTCCCCCCTCTCGCTGGTGGGCAACGTCACCACGCCCACCATGCTCATCACCGGAGAGCGGGATCTCCGCACGCCCATGAGCGAGACGGAGCAGTTCTACCAGGCGCTGAAGATCCGGAAGGTCCCCACCCGCATGGTCCGGGTGCAGAACGCCTTCCACGGCATCGCGTCCAGCAGCCCCTCGAACCTCATCAACAAGGTGGCTTACGTCCTGGACTGGTTCGAACGGCACCGCGCCGACGCCTCGTCGGGGGGCGGGGACCCGGATCACGAGGGGCGGTAACGGCGGCGCGCGCGTCCGCGTACAAACGTGTGTCAAGGCTCCATTCTTCGCTGCCCGGCGGGCACGGGTCATTGGTTGACGTATCGATTGTCCAAGGAGGTGCCACTTGACCGTCACCCGTTCGTTCTACCGACTCTCGATTGCGGGACTCACCTCCTTCTTCATCGCCGCCTGCGGGGGTGATGCTTCCAACCCCACCGATCCCATGGATGACGGGCGGGACACCGGTGGGGACACCGGCGGGGACACGCGCACCATCAAGGCGAACCCGTCGTTCTCGCAGGACATCCAGGAGATCTTCACGCGGCGCGGCTGCACCTCGTCCGGGTGCCACGGCGGCGGTGCCGGGGGGCTCACGCTGGGGAGCAGTGCGTCGGCGAACTACAACAACCTGGTGAATGTTCCCTCGCCCACGTCGGGGGAGATCCGTGTCATTCCCAACGACGCGAACAACAGCTACCTGGTGAAGAAGTTGGAGGGGCGTCAGGGGAGCGGGAACGGGTCCCGCATGCCGCTGGGCGGGAGCCCGCTGGACAACATCGACCTCACCAACATCAAGAACTGGATCAACACGGGTGCGCCCAACAACTGACGGGTCGCCGGCGCCGGGTGAGGGGCCCCTCCCGGACACCGGGGTACGGCGCCGTGCCGGGTGTCGCGGGTGGGTGTGGGGCGCGGCGGTGGCCACTGCCCTCACCGCCCACGCCGCCCCCGCCCAGGCGCAGCGCGAGTATCGCGTCGATCTGGAGCGGGAGCGGGTGGTGCGCTTCATCTCCCGTGCCTCCATCGAGGAGTTTGAAGGCG
>WGEM01000011.1 GCA_015492755.1 Gemmatimonadota bacterium
AGAGCACCCGCCCCGCGGTGGTGTGCACCCAGCGCCCGTGCTCCTCCCCGTGCGCACGTCCCACCCAGTACCACACCGGGCTCTGGAAGGTGAGCACCTCCTGGTCCAGCGCCATCTCCACCTCTCCGTACGTGGAGAAATGGGGCGCGTCTGCGTAGATCTCGTCCAGGCGGGCCTCCGCCTCCTTACGCCGCGCGGCAGGCGCCTTCGGGTCGTTCGCCACCCGCTCCTGGTCCGTGATGTGCAGACCCGGGTTGGTGAGGTAGTAGGCCCCGATGACCATGTCCTGCGTGGGTGCCGCCACCGGCCGCCCGTTGGAGGGCAGCAGGATGTTGTTGGACGACAGCATCAGCACGCGGGCCTCCAGCTGCGCC
Organism: Gemmatimonadota bacterium; assembly: GCA_015492755.1. Classification (GTDB taxonomy): domain Bacteria; phylum Gemmatimonadota; class Gemmatimonadetes; order Longimicrobiales; family Gaopeijiaceae; genus S146-37. Next base: position 375 of record WGEM01000011.1, read on the forward strand.
TCGAACGAAAGCGGCACGTGCACCGCCATCTGGTCGCCGTCGAAGTCGGCGTTGAAGGCCGCGCACACCAGCGGATGGATGCGGATGGCCTTCCCTTCCACCAGCACCGGCTCGAAGGCCTGGATACCCAGTCGGTGGAGGGTGGGCGCCCGGTTCAGGAGGACCGGGTGGTCCTTGATGATGTCTTCCAGCACCTCGTAGACCAGCGGGTCCGCCTTCTCCACGATCTTCTTGGCCCGCTTGACGGTCTCGGCCTCGCCGCGCTTCTCCAGCTCGTGGATGATGAAGGGCTTGAAGAGCTCCACCGCCATGGCCTTGGGCAGCCCGCACTGGTGCAGCTTCAGCTCCGGCCCCACCACGATGACGGAGCGCCCGGAGTAGTCCACCCGCTTCCCCAGCAGGTTCTGACGGAAGCGGCCCTGCTTCCCCTTGAGCATGTCGCTGAGCGACTTGAGCGGCCGCTTCCCGCGACCCCGGATGGCCTTGGAACGCCGTCCGTTGTCGAAGAGCGCGTCCACCGCCTCCTGGAGCATGCGCTTCTCGTTACGGAGAATCACCTCCGGAGCGCGCATGTCGATGAGCTTCTTGAGACGGTTGTTCCGATTGATGACGCGCCGGTAGAGATCGTTGAGGTCGGACGTGGCGAACCGCCCGCCGTCCAGCGGCACCAGCGGGCGCAGATCCGGCGGAATCACCGGAATCACGTCCATGATCATCCACTCCGGCTTGTTCCGCGTCTCGGGGCTGTCGCCGGAGTTGCGGAGCGCGTCCACCACCTTCAGGCGCTTGAGCTTCTTCTTCTTGCGGTGCTGCGAGGTCTCGGTGGCGATTTCGTGGCGGAGCCACGCAGCCAGCCGGTCCAGCCCCCGGCCGTCGGAGTTGCGATCCTTGATCTTGCGGTCGGGCGCGTCCAGCATCTTCAGGAGCGTGCGCACGCCCTCCGCACCGATTTCCGCCTTGAACTCCTCGTCGCCCTCTTCCCGGGCCTTCACCCGCAGGTCGTAGTACTCGTCCTCGTCCAGGAGGTCGAGGAACTCCACGTCCTGCTTGCCGGGGTTGGTGACGACGTACGCGGCGTAGTAGATCACCTTCTCCAGGTCGCGCAGCGTCATCCCCAGGAGGTAACCCAACTGGCTGGGGAGGGTCTTGAAGAACCAGATGTGCGCCACCGGCACCGCCAGCTCGATGTGGCCCATCCGCTCGCGGCGCACCTTCGAGAGCGTCACCTCAACGCCGCAGCGGTCGCAGATGTGCCCGCGGAACCGGATGCGCTTGAACTTCCCGCAGTGGCACTCCCAGTCCTTCACCGGGCCGAAGATCCGTTCGCAGAACAGACCGTCACGCTCGGGCTTGAAGGAGCGGTAGTTGATGGTCTCGGGCTTCGTCACCTCACCGAACGACCACGCCCGAATCTCCTCCGGCGAGGCCAGTTTGATCTGGATGAAGTCGAAGTCCGAGCTTCCCTGCTCACGGGTCCTGGGAAAATCGATCATGGATTTGCCCTCTAACCTCCCAAAGACATCAGAGTCGTGGTCACGCTACGGCACACCGGTCAGTCTTCCTCTCCGAGCGTGACGGAGAGTCCCAGCGCCTGGAGCTCCTTCACCAGCACGTTGAAGGACTCCGGAATGCCCGGCTTGGGCAGGTTCTCGCCCTTGACGATGGCCTCGTAGACCTTCGAGCGGCCCTGCACGTCGTCGGACTTCACGGTGAGGATCTCCTGGAGGGTGTGCGCCGCGCCGTAGGCCTCCAGCGCCCAGACCTCCATCTCCCCGAAGCGCTGACCACCGAACTGGGCCTTCCCCGCCAGCGGCTGCTGCGTCACCAGCGAGTACGGACCGATGCTCCGCGCGTGGATCTTGTCGTCCACCAGGTGGCTGAGCTTCAGCATGTAGACCGAGCCCACCGTGACGGGGAAGTCGAAGCGGCGCCCGCTCCGCCCGTCCCGGAGCCAGACCTTCCCGTTGGGGAGGATCTCCGCGAATGCCATGAGCTCCACCACGGCGTCGTCGAGGCCCGACTTCACCGAGGAGCGCCCCTTCAACTTCTGGATGGCCGGGAAGAGCTCACCGAGCTTGGCGCCCTTGCGCTCCGCGATCTCCTCGCCGGCGGCCACCAGGAAGTCCACCAGTCGCGACACGAACTTCTGCTGCTTCTTGTCGAGATCCAGCGAGAGGTACGCGTCCAGCGACTGCCCGATCCCGCGGCTGTGCCCGAGGTCGGATCCGTTGCCGTTCCCGTTGGCGCCGTCGGGCGACGCCAGGAT
>WGEM01000012.1 GCA_015492755.1 Gemmatimonadota bacterium
GGTGACCCGGGTGGAGAACAGCCCTTCGGACCTTCGCTGGTCGCCCGACGGTACGTCCCTGGCGTTCACCATGATGGTGGACAGCGACGAGGGCTGGAAGGTCTCCCTTCCCGGCCGCCCCGACGGCGCCAAGTGGACGCCGGACCCCAAGGTGGTGACGCGCGCTCAGTATCGGCGGGACCGCATCGGGTACGTGGACACGGGCTGGCGACACATCTTCGTGGTCCCCGCCGAGGGAGGCACGCCCCGGCAGCTCACCGACGGTGACTGGAACCACTCGGCGGGTGAGTGGACCGCCGACGGCTCGGCCCTGGTCTTCTCGTCGCTGAGGACGCCGGACGCCGAGCTGGCGTGGCGCGAGTCGGAGGTCTATTCCGTGGACGTCGCCTCAGGCGTCATCACGCCCCTCACCGACCACAAGGGGATGGACACCTCGCCGCTCCCCTCGCCCGACGGACGGTGGATCGCCTTCCGGCGGACCGACTGGAACACCGATACCTACCGGAACCTGGACATCTACCTCATGCGTCCCGACGGGTCGGGGGCGAAGAAGATCTCCGGCGATTTCGACCGTCAGCTCAGAGGCTCCATGGTGTGGGCTCCCGACGGAAAGGGGCTCTACTTCACCGCCAACGATGAGGGCACCCGCAACGTCTTCTTCGCCTCCGTGGACGGCGGCGTGAAGCCGGTGACCGAGGGCAAGCACCTCCTGGCCCTCAGTTCCATTTCCGGGAAGGGGCGGGCCGTCGCCACCCTGTCCAGCGCCTACGAGCCGGGCGACGTGGTGGCCTTCGATCTCCGCAGGCCCGAGGACCGGACGCGCCTCACCCGGGTGAACGAGGACGTGCTGGGCGGGGTCACGCTGGGCGAGCTGGAGGAGTTCTGGATCACCTCCGTGGACGACTACCGCATCCAGGCGTGGCTCATCAGGCCGCCCGATTTCGATCCGGCGCGGAAGTATCCCCTCATCCTCACCATCCACGGCGGCCCTCACGGGATGTACACCACCGGATTCAACTTCGGGTGGCAGGATCACGCCGCCAACGGCTACGTGGTGGTGTACGCCAATCCGCGGGGAAGCACCGGATACGGGAGCGCCTTCGCCAACTCTATCAAGAACGCGTATCCCGGCAAGGACTTTGACGACCTCATGGGCGTGGTGGACGAGGTAGTCTCCCGGGGATACATCGACACCGACAACATGTTCGTTTACGGGTGCTCGGGCGGCGGGGTCCTGACCTCCTGGATCGTGGGTCACACCGACCGCTTCGCGGCGGCGTCGGCCAACTGCCCCGTCACCGACTGGCTCTCCTTCGTTGGGACGACGGACGGGATCGGGTGGTACCGCAACTTCGAGAAGTTCCCCTGGGACGATCCCAGCGAACACCTTCGCCGCTCTCCCCTCATGTACGTGGGGAACGTGAAGACGCCCACCATGCTCATGACCGGCGAGCGGGACCTGCGCACCCCCATGCCTCAGACCGAGGAGTTCTACGCGGCGCTCAAGGTGCTGGGTGTGCCGACGGCCATGGTGCGCTTCAAGGAGGAGTGGCACGGCACCTCCAGGAAACCGTCCAACTTCATGCGCACGCAGCTCTACCTGCGGTCGTGGTTCAGGAAGTGGTCGCGGCCCAGGACCATGAGCGAGAGCTCGGGTCCATAGGGGTCGTGCGCGTGCCCGCAAGGGCTTCTCCGGATCTTCCGCTGATCTGAGACGGGCTTACCTGGCTGCCGGCCGGGGTGGCACGCCCCCGGCCGCTTCGGCCGCGGCCCGCACGATCTCCGCGGCGGGCACGATCCCGTGGATCGCCGCCACGGAGCGGCCTGCCTGCCAGTACTCGGTGGAGCCGGCCTCGTCGAGGGAAGCGCGCTTCAGCCTCCAGGCGGAGTGGAGCGCGTAGACGGCGCGCATGAGGTGCTTCGTGCGCCGTCCCCGCAGCATCCAGCGGGCCAGCGGTCCGGCCCGGAGGCCCAGCCGCTGCACGTACGGCGTGTTGATCACGGCCACGGGCACGCCCGTGAGGCGTTCCGTGAGGACGATGTCCTCCTCCCGGGCCCGCACCACGGCCTCCTTGTAGGGGCCTGACGCCCGGCACTCCGGTGTGGCGATGAAGCGCGTGCCCATCTGCACCCC
>WGEM01000013.1 GCA_015492755.1 Gemmatimonadota bacterium
ACGTGGTGGAGGGGCGGGGCACGAAAACCTTCCCCGAGGCGCGGGCGCTTCTCTACCGGGAGCCCCGAACGGCGGCGATGCTGCTGGAGAAGCTGGCCGAGGCCAACGCCGCCTATCTGCGCGCCCAGGTGGAGGCGGGCGCCCGCGCCGTCATGATCTTCGACTCGTGGGTGGGACTGCTCTCGCGACGCGACTACGACGCGCTGGTCCGGCCCTCGGTGGCGCGCATGCTGGCAGCGCTCTCCGATCTGGACGTGCCACGGATCTACTTCCCGAATCTCGGGGCGCACCTCCTCCCCTCGGTGGCGGAGCTGGACGCCGAGGTGATTCAGATCGACTGGCGCACACCCCTCCGCGCCGCCCGGGAGATCCTGGGGTCGGGACGCACCCTCCAGGGGAACCTGGATCCGGCGGCGCTCTTCGCGCCCCCGGAGCGCCTCCTGGCGGAGGCGGACCGGGTGCTGGAGGAGGCGGGGGATGCGCCGCACATCTTCAACCTGGGACACGGCATCGAGCGCACCACCGACCCGGATCAGGTGGCGCGCCTGGTGGAGCACGTCCACCGCCGGACGGCAGGGTGAGCGCTATGGGCCCTGACGAGACCGCACGGATCCTGGAGCAGCTCCGCCGTTTCGACCGGCCGGGGCCGCGCTACACCTCATACCCCACGGCGGTGGAGTTCCACGAGGGTGTGGATGCGGAGACGTATCACCGGACGCTTGCCGCCGCCGCGGAACGCAAGGATGCGCCGCTGAGCCTGTACGCCCACCTTCCGTTCTGTGAGCACCGCTGCCTCTTCTGCGGATGCCATGTGGTGATCACCCGCCACATGCACGTGGCGGAACGCTACCTCGAGTACGTCTGCCGGGAAGTGGAGATGCTGGCCGCGCGCCTCCCGCACCGGAAGGACGTGGTCCAGATGCACTGGGGCGGGGGGACGCCCACCTACTTCCGTCCGGACCAGTTGGAGGCGTTCTTCAACCATGTGGCGCGGCACTTCCGCTTGGTGGACGGCGCCGAGGTGGCCATCGAGGTGGACCCCCGCGTCACCACCCGCCAGCACCTGGAGACGCTGGCGGCGCTGGGGTTCAACCGTCTCAGTCTCGGCGTGCAGGATCTGGATCCCCGGGTCCAGCGGGCCATCGACCGGAACCAGACGTACGAGGAGACGGAGCGCCTCATCCGCACGGCGCGGGAGCTGGGGTTCCACGAAGGCATCAATGTGGACCTCATCTACGGGCTTCCGGAACAGGAGCTCGATGCCTTCGGGGAGAGTGTGGACCGCGTCATCGAGCTCCGCCCCGACCGGGTGGCGTTGTACTCCTTCGCGTATGTCCCGTGGATCAAGGGTCATCAGAAGAGGATGGACCCCGACACGCTCCCGCCTCCCGAGATCAAGCTCCAGCTCTATCTGGAGGGGATGCGGCGGTTCATGGACGCGGGCTATGAGCCCATCGGCATGGACCACTTCGCGCTCCCCGAAGACGAGCTGGCGGTGGCCGCGCGGCAGGGCCGCCTGCACCGGAACTTCATGGGTTATTCGGTGATGCCGGCGCCCGATATGGTGGCGGTGGGGGTGTCGGGGATCGGCGAGGTGGGACACGCCTTCTTCCAGAACGAGAAGAAGCTCTCCCGCTACTACGAAGCGCTGGACGCCGGACGCATGCCCGTACAGCGAGGCTACGTCCTGGACGCCGACGACCGACTGCGGCAGCGGGTGATCCACGACCTCATGTGCAACTTCCGCCTGGACGTGCGTTCGGTGGAGGCGGAGCTGGACCTGCCCTTCCGGGAGTACTTCGCCCCGGAGCTGGCGGAGCTGGAGGAGCTGGTGGAGGCGGGCTTCGTGGTGCTGGGGCCCCACGAGATCCGCGTCACCGAGACGGGCCGCCTCTTCGTGCGCAACGTCTGCATGGCGTTCGACCGATATCTCCGCCGCAAGCGGGGGGAGCGGCCCGTCTTCTCGCGCACCGTGTGAGGTTGGGCGCCGTGCAGACCGGGAGAGGCGAGATGCAGGGGGCGGCGGGCCCGACGGACGGGCGGCCACCGACCGTCCGTGTGGCGGTGGTGGGCGGTGGGATCGCCGGGCTCACCACGGCGTTCCTCCTCCAGGAGGAGGCGCGCGCCCGCCGCGTGCCCCTGGAGGTGACGCTCTTCGAGGCGGGTGCGCGCGTGGGTGGCAAGATCCGCAGCGAATCGGTGGACGGGCATCTGGTGGAGTGGGGTCCCAACGGGTTCCTGGACAACGCCCCCCGCACGCTGGAGCTGGTGACGTCGCTGGATCTGGAGGAGGTGCTCCTTCCGGCGTCGGCAGCAGCGGCGCGGCGCTTCATCTGGCGGCGCGGACGCCTGCACCCCCTTCCCACCGGCCCTCTGGGGCTGCTGCGGAGCGGCGTGCTCAGCCTCCCGGGGCGACTCCGTGTCTTCGCGGAGCCCTTCCAGCCCGCCGGGCCTGCGGAGGAAGACGAATCGGTGCGGGACTTCGGCGTGCGGCGGATCGGTGGGGAGGCCACCGACACCCTCATCGACGCGATGGTGTCGGGCGTCTTCGCCGGCGACGCCGCCCGTCTGAGCCTTCCCAGCGCCTTCCCCAGGATGCGGTCCATGGA
>WGEM01000014.1 GCA_015492755.1 Gemmatimonadota bacterium
GACTACGAGACGTACGACTTCGAGGTCCCGGTGGGCGAGCACGGCGACTGCTACGACCGCTACCTGGTGCGGATGGAGGAGATGCGCCAGAGCGTGCGGATCCTGCGCCAGGCCATCGACCGGCTGCCCGACGGGCCCATCAACGTGGAAGATCCCCACATCTCGCTTCCCTCCAAGACCGACTGCATGTCGGACATGGAGAGCATGATCCACCACTTCAAGCTCATCACCGAAGGCATCCCGGCGCCTGCCGGTGACTGCTACTTCCCCATCGAGGGGTCGAAGGGTGAGCTGGGGATGTACGTGGTGGCGGAGGAGGGGAGCACGAAGCCGGTGCGCTGGCGGGTGCGGCCTCCCTCGTTCGTGAACCTTTCCGTGATTCCGAAACTGGCGGAGGGACATCTGGTGTCCGACCTGATCGTCATCAACGCCAGCCTCGACATCGTCCTGGGTGAGATCGACCGATGAGCGACGTACCGTTCCGTAACCCCGGTTGGGCCGGCAACACCGGGGAATTCGACCTCACCGAGGAGCAGGTGCGCGGCACCGACTTCGTCGGGGAGCGGCCTCCGGAGGGCGGGCACCCCGCGGCGGCGGGCACCTACCCCTATCAGCGCGTGGAGCGCGACCCCGACGCGCCGCTCTTCGAGGGTCCCTACAAGGAGCGCTTCGAGAAGATCCTCACGCGCTATCCCACGAAGCAGGCGGCGCTCCTGCCGGCGCTGGCCATGGCGCAGGAGCTCCGCGGGCACCTCAGCCCCGAGACCATGAACGAGGTGGCGGACCTGCTGGAGCTCTCGCCGGCGTACGTCCGGGGTGTGGCCACCTTCTACACGATGTACAACAAGCGGCCGGTGGGCCGCTATCTGGTGCAGGTGTGTACGAATATCTCGTGCAACCTCTGCGGCGCCGACGACGTGCTGGAAGCCTTCCTCCGCTACACCGATACCGAGCTGGGTGAGACCTCCGAGGACGGGAACTTCACCGTCATCGAGGCGGAGTGCCTGGCGGCCTGCGGCTTCCCCACCTGCGTGCAGATCAACGAGCGCTACTTCGAAAACGTCACCGCCGGAGACGTGCCCAGGATCGTGGAGCGACTCAAGGCGGAGCTGGAGGGCTGATGGCGTACCCCTACGTATCGGACCGCGAGGTCCGGGTCCTCAGCAAGTACTTCGGCGACCCCGCCCAGCGTCGCATCGACACCTATGTGGAGCGCGGCGGCTACAAGGCGCTGGAGAAGGCGCTGGGCATGTCGCCCGACGACGTCATCGAGGAGGTGAAGGCCTCCGGTCTCCGGGGGCGGGGGGGCGCGGGATTCCCCACCGGGGTCAAGTGGTCCTTCATGCCGAAGGATTCGTCCCGGCCGCACTACCTGCTCTGCAACGCCGACGAGTCGGAGCCGGGGACCTTCAAGGATCGTGAGCTCATCCGCTGGGATCCCCACCAGCTCATCGAGGGCTGTCTCATCGCGGCCTACGCCATCCGCGCGCAGCACGTCTACATCTACTGCCGGGGTGAGTTCTTCGAGACCACCCAGGTGCTGGCCCGGGCGCTGGAGGATGCGTACGCCAGGGGATACGTGGGCGAGAACATTCTGGACTCCGGCCACACCATCGACATCACCATCCACATGGGCGCCGGGGCCTACATCTGTGGGGAGGAGACGGGGCTCATGAACTCGGTGGAGGGCCGGCGCGGCCAACCCCGGGTCAAGCCGCCCTTCCCGGCGGCGGTGGGCGTCTTCGGAATGCCCTCCACCATCAACAACGTGGAGACGCTTTCGGCGGTGCCGCACATCGTCATGAACGGCGGAGCGTGGTATCGCCAGTGGGGCACGGAGAAGAGCCCGGGGACCAAGCTCTTCTGCGTGAGCGGTCACGTGAACAAGCCCGGCAACTACGAGCTCCCGCTGGGCTTTCCGCTGGCGGAGCTCATCGAGGACGTGTGTGGTGGGGTGCGGGACGGCCACGCCCTGAAGGCGGTGATCCCCGGCGGCTCGTCGGTGCCCATCATCAACGCCGAAGAGGCGATGCGCTGCACGCTGGACTACGAGGGCTGCATCGAGGTGGGCACCATGCTGGGGTGCGCGTCGGTGATCGTCATGGACGAGACCGCCGACATCGTGAAGCAGGTGCGTCGCATGGTGGACTTCTACGCGCACGAGTCGTGCGGTCAGTGCACACCGTGCCGGGAGGGCTCGGCCTGGACCGCCAAGATCCTCCGGCGCATCGAAGACGGGCGGGGCACGGAGGAGGACCTGGAGACGCTCATGGACATGACGCAGCAGATGGTGGGCACCACCATCTGCGTGCTCTCCGACTCGGTGGCGGCGCCGGTTCAGTCCTCCATCCAGAAGTTCCGCGACGAGTACCTGGCCCTCATCCGGCGCGGCGAGCGCGTGGGGGCGGCATGAGCATGAGACGGCCCGAGGCCGCGACCGCGCACGGGCGCGAAGGAAGCGTGGGAGAGAGCTGTGGCTGAGAACACGGTGACGCTGACCATCGACGGGCACGAGGTCACGGTGCCGCGGGGGACCACGATCCTCCAGGCCGCCAAGACCATCGGCAAGGAAGTGCCCCACTACTGCTATCACCCGGGGCTCTCGTCCCCGGCCATGTGCCGTCTCTGCCTGGTGGAGGTGGAGGGCGCGCCCAAGCCCATGCCCAGCTGCGTCACCACCGTCGCCGAAGGACAGGTGGTGCGCACCGCTTCCGAGAAGGCGGAGTGGGCCCGCCGGGGCGTCCTGGAGTTCTATCTGGTGAACCACCCGCTGGACTGCCCCATCTGTGACATGTCCGGCGAGTGTCACCTGCAGGACTACGTCCACGCGGAAGGTCGCGACCACGGACGGTCCCGGGAGCCGAAGCGGGTGTTCGGCCGGGACGACTTCGGCGGCGACGTCTACTTCTACGGTGATCGGTGCGTCATGTGCACCCGCTGCGTGCGCTTCATGAACGAGATGGAGCAGGACGCCCGCCTCACGGTGGTGGAGCGGGGGAACCGCTCCGTCATCGACACCTTTTTCGAGGAGGGGCTGGAGGGCACGTACTGGCACGGAAACATCGTGGACATCTGCCCGGTGGGCGCGCTGGTGAGCAAGGACTTCCTGCACAAGGCGCGCGCCTGGGATCTGGAGCACACGCCGTCCATCTGCACCAGTTGCTCCCAGGGCTGCAACATCGAGCTCCACACCCGCGACAACCTGGTTCAGCGCCTGAAGCCCCGGGAGAACCTTGAGGTGAACGGGTGGTGGATGTGTGACTACGGTCGCCTCAACTACGAGTGGATCAACCGCGGGGACCGTCTGGAGGCGCCACTGGTGCGGGACGGTGACGCCCGCACCGCCATGGCGTGGCGCGACGCGCTCACGCGCCTCCTGGACCGTGTGGCGGAGCTGGGCGCCGCGAAGGTGAAGGCGGTGGCCTCGCCCTTCGCCTCCAATGAAGATCTTGGGGCGCTGGCGGAGCTGGTGGACGCGCTGGGCGGCGGGGAGATGGTCTTCCGCTCGGTGCGCGCCGAGGACGAGGTGGTGCTCAAGGGCTTCCCGCAGCTGGCGCGCCGCCGCGATCTGGCGCCCAACCGGGCGGGCGCCGAACTCCTGGGCTTCGCCCGGGTGGGCGGCGACGACGGCGTCGGCGGGCTGGAGGAGGTGGCGAGCCACGACGGCATCGTCATCGTGCTGGGCGACGAACTCCTGGACGCCGATGCGTCGTTCGGGGAGAAGGCGGCGCTCTACGTCTACCTGGGTACCCACGACGCCCCTGCGGCGGAGACGGCGGACTTCGTGCTTCCCATCACCACCTTCGCGGAGCAGGAGGGCACCTTCACGAATCACGAGGGGCGGGTGCAGCGGTTCCTGCCGGCGCTGACGCCTCCGGGGATTGCGCGGCCCGCCTGGCTGGTCC
>WGEM01000015.1 GCA_015492755.1 Gemmatimonadota bacterium
TCCCACACCGCAGCAGGCTCCGCTTCGAGCGCGTCGACGCCTCCCGTACCCCGGACGGACACTGCCGCGTCACGGTGGTGCTGGAGTGGAATGACACACGTCACACCGCCGAGGTGGACGGGTTCGACACCGCGCAGGGCCGCATCAACGCGGCGGCCCGGGCGACGCTGGACGCCGCGCTGGCCATCGCCGATGCCCCCCCGCTGAGCCTGGTGGGCGTCAAAGCCGTACGCGCCTTCGACGGATGGGTGGTGGTGGCCCGCGTCACGGCGGAGCGGGAAGGCGAGCCCCTCCGGCTCCTGGGCGCGGCGCCGTGCGAGGCGGAAGCGGACCTCCCCGCCGCCACGGCGCGCGCCATCCTGGACGCCACCAACCGGATCCTGCGACCACGCTGAGCGACGCGCCGGCCCGCCGCGCCGACAGGGAAACGACGGAGGGCCCGCCGACCAACGTCGGCGGGCCCTCCTCCCGGACTCGGGGCGGACGTTGGGGTGTTACTCCCCGCGGGTCCTGCGGAGGCCGGCCTGATAGCCCTGCCAGACGCCGGGGCGCACCGGGACGTAAAGCATCTCGAAGGGACGCTCGGCGTTGCGCATGACGTACAGCGGCACGCCCATGTGCTCGCCCACCCGCATGATCTGGCCGCACTCCAGGCGCACTTCCTCGCCCGACTTGTCGTAGCGGCGGTTCTCAAAGGTGATGGCCTCGTCACCCGTGAACCACGCCTTGCCCGCGGCATACTGGCCCGCGAAGTCCACACCCGGGCGCAGCGAGCGGATGGGGACCCGCGTCGGACCCACCAGCGTGTCGCCCTGCGCGCTGATGTGCACCTGCACCGACTCACCCGTCGCCAGGCAGATGCTCGCCGGCGTGCCCTCCGGCAGCGGCGGCGCCACCTCCCGCGTCACGTACACCGTGTCCGGCGGCGGCGCCGGCAGCATCACCGTGTCCGGCGCAGGCCGCTCCATCAGGTGCGGCTTCGACAGCAGCCCCTCGCGGTTGGGGTTCAGCGCCACCGACGCCATCACCCCGAACTTCGGCTTGCGGTACTCCGAGTAGTAGCCCCCCGACGGCTCGGCGTAGTTCGCCGCCAGGTACTGCGCGCCCACACGGATCCCCTTCACGTCCAGCTGCGCGCCCACGTTCACGTCGAACCCGTTGTACTCGCCCATGAACGTCAGCACCGCGTCACGTCCCACCTCCACGTGCACCGCCGAGCCGAAGAACCACCCCTCCGAATCGGCGAAGCTGTAGAACGACAGATCGTCGCCCCCGCGAAACATCCCCGTCCCGTAGCCCAGCGTGAACGTCAGATCGTGCTCCGGCAGACCCTCCTGCTCAAAGCCCCGGATGTGCGCGGTGGCCACCCCGTACAGGCTCAGCTCCGTGCTCACGTCGTCCATCCCCGTGTAGCGCTCGCGGAACCGGTTGTCCGGGAAACCCAGCCGCGGCGGCTGATAGCTCGTCGCATCACCGAAGTCCGGCGCCGTCACGTAACGCCCCCCCACCGCCAAGCTCAATCCCTGGTTCGTGGGCCGGAGCAGCTGCACGCGACCGAACACACCCCACATGTTCCCGCCGGCGTTGGCGTCGTTCAGCGACTGGACCGTCGCACCCACCTCCACCCGGTCCATCAGACCCACCGCCACCGACGCGTCGGAGTAGAACTTGTCCACACCGCTGCCGAAGCCGATGGGCGAGCCGCTCCCGTCGATCTCCACCCGACGGTCGAGGCTCATGAAGAAGCCCGAATACGTCCCCGTGATGGTCAGGTGCGGCAGCACGCTCGCCACAGGAATGTCCATCAGTCCCGAACCGTAGCGCAGCGTACTGGGCATCGTCGTCGTCTGCGCCCACGCAGCCGGCGCCAGCGCCAGCCACGCAAACATCATCACCGCCGGCTTCCCGGCGCGTTTCACGACCGTGTTCATGTCCTGTCACCTCCTGAGGTGAATCGCGCGCTCCCGATCGAGCGCCCGCCGAACCCTCCAACCCCGCAGATCCGCCGAATGACGCGGCGAATCAGCGGTGTAAACATAGTTTTCTGCGAGGATCGTGCCAATGGAATCGCGAGGGAGACTCTAAGAGCCGGGAGGCGAGTCCACCCTACTTCACATCAGGACTCATCCGACAGCTTTCGCTCCACGTCGGAGAGACGCCGTCCGATGGAGACCACCCAACCCAGGATCAGGGCAATGACGACGGCGTACGCGATGAACACGTGGACGTACGGCCGCAGATTCTGCGACGCGAGGGATCCTGCGGGCGTCTGGGCGGCCGCATGCACCGCCGTGAACGCCAGGACCGCCGGGATCGCCGGCACGGCGCGCCGAATCGAGCACAGGAACATGGAGTCACCCCACGGTTTGGCGCGCCCGACCTTCAGCCGCCGCGCGCACGTTCTCGAGTGAGTATCGAAGAAGAAAGAGGCCGAAAAAGAGTACGGTGAACACGGCGAGGCTGCCCAGGAGGAGTGCCAACATATCGCCGGGAAGGGTGGGCCCCTCCGGCTTCAGCACCACAGGCTCGGGGTGGAGGGAGCGGAACCAGACCACGCTGAGGTGAATGAAGGGAATGTCCAGCGCTCCCACGATGGCCACCACCGCGGCGAACCGCTTCCCCTTTTCCGGGTTCTCCGTGGCGCCACGCACCATGAAATACCCCAGAAAGATGAACCACAGGAGGAGCGTCAGGGTGAGTCGCGGCTCCCATGTCCAGTAGGTCCCCCACGCGATCTTGCCCCACAGCGGTCCGGTGAGAAGGACGATGGTGGCGAAGACGAACCCTCCTTCCGCCGAGGCCAGCGCCGCCCGATCCAGGCGCTCGTCCCTTAGCCAGAGGTACATCGCGCTGGTGAGCGCCGAGATCCCGATGGCCAGGAAGGCGGTCCAGGCCGCCGGCACGTGGACGTAGAAGATCCGCTGCACGATTCCCTGGCGAACCTCGGTGGAGACCCAGAAAAAGGCGAGGTAGTAGACCGCCGCCAGTCCCACGAGCCCGAGAATCGACAGGGCCACCCCGGCCCGCCGCATGTTCGGCATCGACATTCGGTTCATTCCTCCACGACGTAGCGAAAGAGTACCGCACCCGCGAAGGTGGCGATGAGCGCGAAGGCGCCCAGCATCCGGAGCTGCCCTTCCACTTCGGCCACGGGGCGCGCCGCCATGAGGCGACCGGTGGCACCCGCCCCGTACACCACGATGGGCACCAGGAGGGGAAACACCAGGATGGGCAGGAGCGTCTCCCCCATCCGCGTCGCCGACGAGACCGCCGCGAAGAGGGTGCTCAACGACACGAAGCCCGCGGCGCCCAGACCGATGACCGCCACCAGCACCCACGGATGCGGTCCCAGATCCAGCCCGAAGAAGAGCGTGAAGATGGCCAGCACGATGAGCGCCACCAGCTCCAGCAACAGGAAGTTGGCGATGGCCTTGCCCAGAAAGACCGCATCCTTCGGCGTGGGGCTCGTGAGGACCCCCTGGAATGCGCCGTCCACCGCCTCCAAGTGAAAGGTGCGGCCCACGCCCAGCAGTCCCCCGAAGACGATGGTCATCCAGATGAGGCCGGCGGCCACATCCTGCGGGCGCACCACCGTGGTGTCGATGGCGAAATGGAAGAGCGCCGCAGCCAGCACGGCGAAGGCCGCCATGGCCACCACCCGCTCCCGTGTGCGGAGTTCCAGGAGCAGGTCCTTCCATGCGATGGCCGCCACCTGATCCAGGTATCCGCTCATGCGCGACCCTCCACCACCCGATGGTAGAGTTTCTCGAAGTCGGTGCCGCGCGCCTCGTCGCCCGTTCCGCTCCACGCGAAACGCCCCGCCACCTGGATCACCACCCGCGTGGCCGGCGCCAGCCCCTCGGTGATGTTGTGGGTCACCATGACCACGGTGCGGCGGCCGTCTCGCAGCTGGTCCAGCACACCCCGGAGCACCGCCGCCGCCGAGGGATCGAGCCCGGTGTACGGCTCGTCCAGGAGCACCACGTCCGGGTCGTGGAGGAGTGCCCGGGCCAGCGCCAGGCGCTGGCGCATCCCGTGGGAGAGCTCCTCGGCCCGGAATCCCGCCCGGTCCTCCAACCGCACCTGCGCCAGACGCTCCCGCACGCGGGTCGCGGCATCCGCCAGCCCGAAGAGCCGCGCGTAGAACCGGAGGTTCTCCTCCGCCGTGAGCTGCGGATAGAGAAACCCCTTGTGGGAGAGGACCCCGATCCGTCGGCGCCACGACACCTCGCCGAAGTCGCACCGCTCCCCGCAGACGGAGACGGATCCCGAGGTGGGGCGCATCGTCCCGCCCAGGAGCCCGAGGAGCGTGGACTTCCCGGCGCCGTTGGGCCCGAAGATGGTGAGGAACTCTCCCGCTCCGAGGCGGACGTCGATCCCGTCCACCGCCCGGATGGGCCCGTAGTGACGCACCAGCCCGCGCGCCTCGAGCGCCGCCTCGCCCGGCGATTCCTGGACCGGGAGGGCGCGCTCCTCCGGCGCCACCGCCGGCGGCGTGGTCATCCCACCCCGGCCTGGAGCGGCGCCCCGCACGCGGAGCAGAAGCGGCTTCCGGGCTCAGGGTGGTAACCGCAGGAGCCACACGCCTCCGCTCCGAGAGACGCCCGGAGCGCCGCGATTTCCGCCTCGAGCGCCTCGTCGCCCCGGGCGCCGTCGGCGCCCGCCGCCGCCTCGTCCGCCTCCAGGGCCGCCAGTGCCTCGGCGGTGAGCTCCGCCTTGAGTGCCCGGTAGTCCTCCTCGTCCAGCTTTCCGGCCAGGTAGTCGTACTCCACGTCGCGAAGCGCCAGGAGCGCCACCCGCTTGCGGGCCTCCGTGTCGGTGAGCTCGTCGTCTGTGCGCTCCAGCGACGCGTACATGCCGCGCAGAACGGGCTGGATCAGGAAGATCACCACCGCGGCCGAAACCAGGACGGCGCCCAGAAGAAGCGTCATGGCTCCCTCAGGCCCTGGCGGTGGCCGGTACCGGCTCCCCGCCGGGGGTCCGCGCCGCCGCCCGCTCCAGCTCCAGGCGCCGGCGGTCGACGCTGGGCCAGAGCGCGATGAGTGTGCCGACGGCGATGACGAAGCCGCCCCACCAGATCCAGGCCACGAACGGCTTGACCAGCACCTGGAGGTCGATTCCCTGCGCATCGGCGGAGGTGAGGGCCGCCTGGGGGTCGTCGATGGCCGAGAGGATCAGGTAGAGATCCTCCTGCAGCGTCGAGCGGATCCCCACCTCCGTCATCGGGGTCTCCTGCGTGGTATAGATCCGCTTCTCGCTGGTCATGATCCCCAGCGGCTCACCGTCCTTCGCCACCCGGATGGTGGCAATACCCTGCCAGAGCAGATTCCGCTGACCGCGCCCCATGGAGATGGAGAGCCCGTCGTAGGTGAGGTGGTAGGTGTGCCCGAAGGGCGAGCGCACCTCCATGGACTCTCCGGGCATCAGGTGTTCCCGCTCGTCCACGTTGTAGGCGGCGCCGGCGAAGCCGAAGTAGATGAGCACCACCCCCACGTGGACGATGTAGCCGCCCCACCGCCGGCGGTTCCGCGTGATGAGATGGAAGAAGGCCTTCACGTATCCCTCACCCTCGATCCTGGCGCGGGCGCGGGTGCCCTTCCAGAACTCCACCACGATCACCGTGAGGACGAAGGCACAGATGCTCCACGTCACCAGCGCGAGACCGTGGCGTGCACCCGCCAGCCAGAGCGCCGCCGCCACCGTGAGCCCCACGGTGATGGGGAGCACGAAGTTCTTCTGCAGGTTTCGCCGGCTGGCCCTGCGCCACGCGATGACCGGCCCGATGCCCGCCAGCGCCAGGAGCACCAACCCGATGGGGAAGTTCACCTTTTCGAAGAAGGGCGGGCCCACGCTCACCTTCTGACCGGTCACGCCCTCCGCCACCAGCGGGAAGATGGTCCCCCAGAACACGGCGAAGGCGGCGCCCACCAGAATCAGATTGTTGAAGAGAAACGCCGACTCCCGGGAGAGGAACGACTCGATCTGGTTCTCGCTGCGCAGCTTCGGGAGCCGGTAGAGGATGAGCACGATGCACCCGATGAGGATCGAGCCCATGAAGCTGAGGAAGATGTAGGCGATCTTCAGCTCCTGGGCGAAGGAGTGCACCGACTCGATGAGACCGGACCGGGTGAGGAAGGTGGCGAAGATGGTGAGGAGGAAGGTCAGGAGCACCAGCGACATGTTCCAGACCTTCAACATCCCCCGCGTCTCCTGGATCATGATGGAGTGCAGGAACGCGGTGGCGGTAAGCCACGGGAGGAGCGAGGCGTTCTCCACCGGATCCCAGAACCAGTACCCGCCCCAGCCCAGCTCCTCGTAGGCCCAGCGCATCCCGAAGATGATCCCCACCGTGAGGAAGAACCACGAGGTGAGGATCCAGCGGCGGGTAAGCTGGATCCAGCGGGCGTCGAGGCGGCCGGTGAGGAGCGCCGACACGGCGAAGGCGAAGGGGATGGTGAAGCTGGTGAACCCCAGGTAGAGCGTCGGCGGATGGATCGTCATCCAGTAGTTCTGGAGCTGGGGATTCAGCCCGCGGCCGTTGGCCGGTGCGAAGGGGAGCCGCTCGAAGGGGTTCACGTCGGCGAAGAGGAGCACCACCACGAAGAAGAGGAGGATCCCCTGGAGTACCCCCACGACGTACGGCATGAACTCGCGGTTGCGCCGGCGGTTGAGCACGACGCAGAGCGACGAAAAGCCCGCCAGCAGAAGCGCCCAGAAGAGGAGCGAGCCCCGCTGCCCCGCCCAGAGCCCGGAGACTTTGTAGAACGTCTCCAGCTCACGGTTGGAGTAGTTGGCCACGTACCAGTACTCGAAGCGGTCGCCCAGGAAGGCGGCCATGACCCCCACCGACGCAATGGCCAGGAGCGCGGTGAGGGCGTGCACGGAGCGCTCGGCGCTGAGGACCAGGTCACCCCGCTGGTTCCGCCCACCGAGGAAGCCCATCACCATCCCCCAGGCGGCGACGGGAAGCGCCGCCCAGAGCGCGAACTCGCCGAGGATGGTCATCCGGTGAGCTCCTCAGGGCTGGCCTCGTAGCGGCTGCCGCACTTGGTGAGGAGCGTGGTGGCCTCGAAGACGCCGTCCTCCCGGAGCCGGCCCTCCAGCACCACTTCAGCCTCGTCCGTGAAGGTGTCGGGGAGGGCGTCGCGGTACTCCACCGGGAAGGTGATGGAGGGGTCCGCCAGGTCGCGCACGGTGAAGCGGTGCAGGAGTTCACCGGGCACCCGCTCGTACGTACCGGGCACCACCATCCCGCTCACCTTCACCCCCAGGTTCCGGAAGCTGGGGTCGGCTTCCACCCTCGCCAGCAACTCCTGCGGGGTGAGGTAGTAGACCATCGTCTCGCTGACACCGGTCCAGATCAGGTACGTCACCACCGCCGCCACGCCCACCAACCCCACCATGAATCGGCCGTGCTTCTTCATCGCTCGCCCTCCCGTCGAGGCTCACATCTGCCGTGGAATCTGCCCAAAAGGATGAGGCCGTACCAGTCCGTGAATGTCCCTACACACAACGCCCTACGAAGGGTCGCGTAAGACGAGCGACGCCCCCGCCGTGGGGCATCTCCCCCTCAGCGGCGTCGGAGCGCCACCCGCTCCAGCGCCCAGCGCGCCGCTTCCTCCGGATCGCCGAAGCGGGGCAGCTCCAGTCCCTCCACAGGGGACGGCCCCAGGAGCGCCACGTCCAGCCCCTTCTTCCTGGCCAGGGCGATTTCGGAGAGGGTGCCCCAGCGCCCACCCACCGCC
Organism: Gemmatimonadota bacterium; assembly: GCA_015492755.1. Lineage (GTDB taxonomy): Bacteria > Gemmatimonadota > Gemmatimonadetes > Longimicrobiales > Gaopeijiaceae > S146-37. The sequence continues at coordinate 7,746 of WGEM01000015.1, forward strand.
ACCACCGCCTCGGCGAAGCCCA
>WGEM01000016.1 GCA_015492755.1 Gemmatimonadota bacterium
ACCCACGGGAGCGCCTCATGCACGGCGTGTCCTTCGACGTATCCGTTCCGGGCTTCATCCTGGGCAAGACGCTCGGACGCTTCACCGAGTCTGCCATCTTCGGCGCCCTGAGCGGCGTCCGCTTCGGCGAGGTGCCTCTGCCTCCACTTCCCGGCGAGGACTGGGTGCGGCTGGAGGTGCTGAAGGCGGGGATCTGCGGCACCGACATCGGCACGCTCACCTTCAAGGCCAGCCCCGCCATGGAGCCCTTCGGGTCCTTCCCCGCCGTGCTGGGTCACGAGATCCTGGCACGGGTGGCGGAGGTGGGGCCCGCGGTACGCCGCGTCTCCGTGGGGCAGCGGGTGGCGGTGGATCCCATGATCTCGTGCCGGATGCGTGGCTTCGAGGACGGGCGCGCCTGCCGGTCGTGCAGTGAGGGGTGGCACTGCACCTGCGAGCGCATGGGCGAAGAGGGGGAGCTCCACATCGGGGAGGAGCCCATCAAGCCCGGCTGCACGGTGGGCTATCACGCGTCGCTCCCCGGCGGGTGGGCGGAGGAGATGATCGCCCACGAAAGCCAGCTCTTTCCGGTGGATGACGCGCTGGACGACCGCACCGCGGTGCTCATCGAACCGCTGGCGGTGGGGATGCACGCGGTGCTGGGCTGCCGGCCCTTCGGCGAAGGGCCCGCGCTGGTCATCGGAAGCGGACCCATCGCGCTGGGCACGGTGTGGGCGCTCCGCGCCGCCGGCTTCGGGGGCGAGGTGGTGGCCCAGATCAAGCGGGGTCACGAGGCGGAGATCGCCCGGGCGCTGGGGGCGAGCCGCGTGGTGGCGCCCGGCGCCGAGGCCCGCGAGGCGCTCATGGAGACGGGCGCGCGCGCCTACATGCCCATCGTGGGCGACGAGGTGTACGCCGGCGGCGGCTTCCCGCTCATCTTCGACTGCGTGGGAAGCGGCGAGACCATCAAGCAGGCGCTCCGCTTCGCCGCACCCCGGGCCCGCGTGGTGATGCTGGGGTGCGCCGCCGAGATCCGGAAGCTGGACCTCACCTTCGTGTGGGCCCGGGAGCTGGAGGTGAAGGGCTTCGTGGGCTACGGGATGGAGCACTGGGACGGCGGCCGCGCGCACACCTTCCGGATCACGCACGACCTGCTGCTGGAGACACGGGCGCCGGTGGACCGCATGGTGACGCACGTCTACCCGCTTGGGCAGTACCGCACGGCGCTTTCCACCGCCGCGAACCGGCGCCGGAGCGGCTCCATCAAGGTGCTGCTGGACCCCACCGCCCACTGAGGATCGGGGAGACGATCCGGTGGCCGGTCCGCGCGTGGTGGTGGTGGGCGGCGGCGTCCTGGGGCTCAGCACCGCTTACGAACTCCTCCGGAGGGGCGCGGCGGTGGAGGTGCTGGAGCGCGAGCGCGTAGGCGCCGGCGCGTCGTGGGGGAACGCGGGCACCGTGTCCGCAGGGCATCCGCCGCTGAACCGTCCCGGCCGGATCCGCGAGGCGCTTCCGCAGCTCCTGGACCCCACCAGCCCGCTGTACGTGGCGCCCCGGTGGGACCCGGAGCTCTGGCGGTGGCTCCTGACCTTCGCGCGCCACTGCACGCACGCGCACGTGGAGCGCTGCATGGAGGTGATGGCGCCGCTGGGCCGGGAGGCGCTGGTCGACTTCGACCGCCTCGTGGAGGAGGAGGGGATCGCGTGCGGGTACCGCCGCGACGGGTACTACGATGTTTGCCGCACAGGGAAGGGACTGGCGCGGGCGGAGGCGGAGGCCGCCATCATCCGCCGCTTCGGTTATCACCCCGAGGTCCTGGACGGTGACGAACTGCGCCGCCGCGATCCCTGCTTCACTCCGGACGTGGTGGGGGGTGTCTACTATTCGGAGGCGCGGACGCTGGACCCCGCCCGCTTTCTCACCGGGCTGGCGGATGCGGTGCGCCGCCTGGGCGGCGTGGTGCGGGAAGGCTGCGCGGTGGAGGAGCTGGAGGCGGAGCCCGGAGGGGGGTGGCGCCTGGCGGTCCGGGGCGAGGCGCCGCGCACGGCCGAGGCGGTGGTGCTGGCCACGGGCCCCTTCAGCCTGCACCTGCTGGGGCGCTTCGGGTGCCGGATCCCGGTGCTGCCCGGCAAGGGCTACCATCGCGACTACCGGCCCCACCCCTACGGCGCGCCGCCGCTCCGCGTGGCGTGCGTGCTCCACGAGACGTCGGTGTTCTGCACCCCTATGGAGGGATTCGTGCGCTTCGCCGGCACCATGGAGTTCTCCGGCGAGAACGACGTGATGCGCCGGGAGCGGCTGGAGCAGCTCACCCGCTCGGCGCGCCGCTATCTGGAGGGGTTCGCGCAGGACGCGGAGCCCGTCTCGGAGTGGTGCGGCCTGAGGCCCATGTCCGCCGACGGGCTTCCGGTGGTGGGGCCGGTGCCCGGCGCCCAGGGGTTGTGGGTGGCCACCGGCCACGGAATGCTGGGCCTTACGCTGGGACCCGCCACCGGCCGCCTCGTGGCCGAAGCGCTCACCGGCGAGGCGGAGAGCCCGTACCTCGAGGCGCTGGCTCCGGCGCGGTTCCGCCGCGGGTGAGGCGGGGGAGGTTGAGCCCGCGGCGGGTGAGACCGCCGCAGGGGCGCCTCAGAAGTAGACGTACGTCTGGAGCTTGAGCCCCCAGGCGGTGGCGCCCTCCCGGGGCCGCCACACGTCCACGTTGGCCGCCACCTTGTTCCGCCCGTCGAAGTGGAGGATCAGCCCGGGGGTGAGGAGCCAGCCGCCGTCCGACGGCGTGTCCCGGCGGGGATCGCCCCAGCTCACCCGCGCCACCGGCTCCACCGCCTCGATGCGCCCGCCGGAGGCCAGCGGCGCCCGGTAGGTGACGATGGCCTGCGCGGTGCGGAAGGTGGCGGCCTTCCCCGCATCGTCCAGAACCTTCCAGTTCCGGCCGCCCAGGACCCCCACCTGGAGGTGGAGCCCCTGTCTCTTATACACATCTGACGCTG
>WGEM01000017.1 GCA_015492755.1 Gemmatimonadota bacterium
AGGTAGAGCCCACCCTGGTCCACCCGCAGCTCCGCCTGCTGCGGCGCGTCGGGCCGCCACCGTACCTCCACGCGGCGGAGCGCTCCACCCCTACGCCAGACGCCAGCGCCGCGCACTCCCGTGCGCGCGGGGATCCGGCGCAGTCCGCGCCCCGCCAGCGCCCCCTCCAGCGCGTCGCGATCCGCGCCGTCGGGAAGGCGAAGCGAGAGCGTACACGAGAGCGTGCCGCCCAGGAGCGCTCGCAGGGGCGCCCGCCGGCCCCGCACCTCGATGGCCGCCGCCCGCCGCACCACCGCCGGGTCCAGCCCCGCCTCGGCTGCCGCCCCGGCGAGGTCGTCCACCGAGAGCGCGGCGGGCAGCTTCGAGCCGTCGTCATGCCCCTCGGCGCGCGCAGCGCGGGAGAGGATCTCGTGGATGCGCGCGTCGCTCAGGGGGGCGGGGGGCGGGTCAGGCCGCTCCGCCATCCTCACCACCCGCCGGTTCCTCGCCGGACGCTTCGCCCCGCTCCCCGGCCGCGGGGGCTCCCTCGTCGGCCCCCGGCTCGGGGAGGCCCACCATCTTCCGCGCCGCCGCCTCCAGCGTCTTCCGGTCCTTGCTCTCCGGGAAGGACTCGATGAGGCTCTCCGCCGCCGCCTTCAGCGCCCGGGCACGCGCCTCCTCACTGGCGGGCTTGCCCGGTTCCACGAAGGGCCGGAAGAGATCGACGGGGATGGGGAAGAGCGTCGTGGAGTTGTTCTCCGCGGCGATCTCCACCACCGTCTGCAGGAAGCGGAGCTGCATGGCCATCGGGAACTGCTGGATGATCTCGGCGGCGGCCACCAGCTTCGTGGAGGCCTGGTACTCGCCCTCGGCGCTGATGACCTTCGCGCGGCGCTCCCGCTCGGCCTCTGCCTGCTTCGCCATGGCGCGCTTCATCTCCTGGGGGAGGTCGATGTCCTTGATCTCCACGCCCGTCACCTCGATGCCCCACTGGTCGGTGCCCTCGTCGATGATCTCCCGCACCACCTCGTTGATGCGCTCCCGCTCCGCCAGAAGCTCGTCCAGCTCCGACTGTCCGATGACGGAACGCAGCGTCGTCTGCGCCAACTGGCTCGTGGCGAAGTAGTAATCCTCGATCTCGATGACCGCCTTCGTGGGATCCGCCACCCGGAAGTAGACCACCGCGTTCACTCTCACGCTCACATTGTCCTTCGTGATGGTGTCCTGCGGCGCGATGTCCAGCGCCACGATGCGCAGATCCATCTTGCGCATCCGCTCGATCCCGAAGGGCACCAGGAAGATGAGGCCCGGGCCCTTCGCCCGGGTGAGCTTCCCCAGGCGGAAGATCACGCCCCGTTCGTACTCGTAGAGGATTCTGAGACTGGTGAAGAGCGCGATCGCGCCGAATACCACGCCCCCGATGATCAGACCGGACGGTTCCATCGTGTGGCTCCCTCGCTGGACGGTGTTCGACGACCTGCTGGACGGGCGGCCGTTCCGCCCCCTCACCCTCGCACTCTACGGATCGAGACCGCAAGGTCGTCACCCCCGGTTCCGGTTGACACGAGGTGGCGGTGAGATGAGCTTTTTTGCCCTCCGCCGGAGTAGCTCAGCTGGTTAGAGCAGCGGAATCATAATCCGCGTGTCGGGGGTTCGAGTCCCTCCTCCGGCATGGCCCCTTTCCGGTGGGAAGGGGCTTTTTTTTTCGCCCTCAGCCGCTCGCTCACCATGTCGCCCGTCGCGTTTGTTACCGGTGCCTCCTCCGGCCTGGGCAGGGAGCTCGCACGGCGCCTCGCGGGGGAGGGGTACGCCGTGGCGCTGGCGGCCCGGCGGGAGGAGCGGCTCCGGGAGCTGGCCGCCGCCATCGAAGATGCAGGGGGGCGGGCGTTGCCCTGTCCGTGTGACGTGGCGGACCGCGCGCAGGTACACGATGCGGTGGCGCGGGCGGAGGCCGAGCTGGGCCCGGTGGACCTCCTGGTGGCCAACGCCGGCCAGAGCGAGATGACGGAGCCTCACCGCCTCGACGCGGCGGAGGTGGAGCGCCTCATGCGGGTGAACTTCTTCGGGGCCCTGTACGCGGTGGAGCGCGTGCTCCCGGGGATGCTGGAGCGGGGGCGGGGACACCTCGTCGCCGTGGGGAGCCTCGCCGGCTACAACGGGCTGCCGCTCACCGCTGCGTACTCCGCCAGCAAGGGAGCGCTGCATAACTTCTTCGAGTCGCTGAGAATCGATCTGCGCGGGACGGGTGTGGACGTCACCGTCATCACCCCGGGGTACGTGAAGACGGAACTCACGGAAAAGAACCTCCACACCATGCCGTTCCTGCTGGAGCTGGACGAGGCGGTGGATCGGATGATGCGGGCCATACGGACCCGACGGCGGCTCGCCTCCTTTCCCCGCCCCCTCTCGACGCTCGTCTGGTGGGCCCAGGTGTTCCCTGCCGCCCTCTACGATCGCATCGCGGCCCGCCAGGACCGCAGGAAGGCCCACGGGCAGGATTGAGGCCTCCTGGCAGGCCGCCGGATTGGCCCTCCTGCCGCCGCTCCCTATTATGAACCCACCCGCCAACCCCGACGGATCACCATGACCATCGATCGAGCCAAGACCCTGCTGGACGGTCGCCGAGAGCTTCTGGAGCGCGCGCTGGGGCGCGACCTCTCGCCGCCCATGACGGGACCGAGGGGGCCGCTTCCGCCGGAGGTGCGCGCCTTCCTCCGGGAGGAAGCGGAGGACCTCTACTGGAACGAGCTGGAGTGGGAGCACATCACCGACGAGGAAGCGGTGGAGGACGGTGCGCTGGCGGAGCTGGCGTTTCCCGGCTTTCTGGCGTTCGTCCGGGGCCTTCTCCTCCGCGAGGTGATGCCCGACGCGCTGGCGCCCGCCACGCCACGGCCCCAGGTGGTGGAGGACATCCTGCACTTCCTCTGCGGTCGCGTGGTGGAGCTGGAGGACCGGCTGGGGGACGGGGACGACGACGGTGACCGGGCCCGCCTGGTGAGCGAGCTGGAGATGACCAGTCGGCTGGTGGACCTGGTGCTCTACCGCTTCCACGAGCTCACGCCGGAGGAAGTGGAGCGGGTGGAGGCCGCCAGGAAGTTCGGCGCCTGAGGGGCGATCCGGCAGGGCGATGACTCCCCGCATGCGACCCGGCCACCCGTACCTTTCGGGTGCGCCCATGCTGGTGGCGCACCGGGGCGGCGCAGGCATCGCGCCGGAGAACACGCTGGAGGCCTTCCGGCGGGCGGTGGAGTGGTGGGAGGCCGACATGCTGGAGCTGGACGTGCGGCTCACGCTGGACGGGCACGTGGTGGTGATCCACGACGATACGGTGGACCGCACCACCGACGGGACAGGTCCGGTGGGTGCGTTCACCCTGAAGCAGCTCAGGGCGCTGGACGCGGGTTACCACTTCGAGGCGGAAGGCGGGTCCCATCCCTTCCGGGGCCGGGGGATCCGCGTGCCCACGCTGTCGGAGGTGCTGGAGGCCTTCCCGGGGATGCGGGTGAACGTGGAGGCGAAGGAGCCGCAGGTGGCACGCCCGGCGGTGGAGATCATCCGCAAGCACGGCGCCACGCACCGGGTCCTGCTGGCGGCGGAGTTCGAGCGGTGTCGCCGGGACGTGCGCGACTACGAAGGTCCCTGGGGCGCCAGCCGGCACCACATCCTGGGGTTCTGGGCCTCGCACCGCCTTCCATGGGGGGGACCGTACACGCCGGGTGCCGACATCCTTCAGGTACCGGAACTGTGGAACGGGCTTCGCATCGTCACGCCCCGGTTCATCCGGGAGGCACACCGCCGCAACATTCCCGTCCACGTCTGGACGGTGGACGAGCCGGAGGCCATGCGCCGCCTGCTGGAATGGGGGGTGGACGGGATCCAGAGCGACAGGCCGGACCTGCTGGCCTCCGTCATGGCCGAGGTGGTGGGACGCCCGCTTCCGGCGGGTCCCAACGGAAACGGCGCACCGTGACCCGGGCGGCGGTGGAACTTCGTGGGGCCTTCGCGGCGGCGGTTCGGGGAGACGCCGTCCGGCTGGGCGGAGACACGCTGGTGGTGGCGTGCTCCGGCGGGATGGACTCCACGGTGCTCCTTCACCTCCTGCGCTTCACGCCGGACCTCCGCCTCCCTACCCTCCACGTGGCCCACGTCCAACACCGGATGCGGCCCGAGGCGGAGGCGGACGCGCAGTGGGTGGCGGGGCTCTGCCGTGCCTGGGAGGTGCCGTGCACGGTGGTGCGATTGGAGACTCCGCCGGCCGGCGAGACCGAGGCGCGGGAGGCGCGGTGGAGGGCTCTGGACGGGGTCCGCACGCGGACGGGCGCCCGGTGGGTCGCACTGGCGCACCACCGCGACGACCAGGCCGAGACGGTGCTCCACCGCATCGCTCGCGGCACGGGTGTGGATGGGCTGGCGGCGATGCGGCGCTTCGGCCCCGGGGACCGCTGGAGGCCGCTCCTCTCGTTTTCCCGCGGGTCGCTGGCCGCCTACGCGAAATCCTCAGGTCTCACCTGGCGGGAGGACGACACCAACGCGTGGCTGGACCGGGCGCGCAACGTGTTGCGCCACAAGGTTCTGCCCGATCTCGAGCGACACGTGGCCCGCGGCGCGGCCCGTCACCTCGCCGAGCTGGCGGAGCTGGCGGCGGGGGAGCGCGAGGCGTGGTCGGCGGCGCTTGCGGTGCTCCTGGAGGCGGCGGACGTCCGGCGGGAGGGGGCCCACGCGCTCTCGCTGGACGCTGCCGTGCTGGGAGGCTGGCCCGCCGCGCTCCGCGCGCGCGTGCTGCGGGCGACGGCGGGCCGGCTCGGGCGGACGCTGAGCGCCTCCGGAACCCGCGTGGCCGCGGAGTTTATCAGCTCGGGAGTGAGCGGGCACGGCGTGCACCTGGCGGGGGGCGTGCGCGTGGAGCGGGCGCTGGACCGGATCGTGGTGCGGGTGCAGACGCGCGACGACGCGGAAGCTCCCGGCGAGGCTCTGGTCATCGACCGGCCCGGAGCGGGGCAGGCCGGTGTGTGCATCGGTGGGCGGCGCTGGAGTGTGCGGTGGGGTGAGCCCGCGGCGGTGGCGGCGCGCGGCGAGGCGGTGCTCCTGGCACGGCCGCGCTATCCCCTCACCGTCCGGTCCCGGCGACCGGGCGACCGGATCCGTCTCCCGTACGGAAGCAAGAAACTGAAGAAAGTACTCCTGGAGGCCGGGATTCCGGCGCACCTCCGCGACCGCGTCCCGGTGGTGGTGGACGGAGAAGGGCGCGTTCTGGCCGTGGCCGGGGTGACCACCTCTCCGGACGCGGCCCACCGCGGCGCACCGCGAGGCCCGCGCCTGGCGCTGGCCATCGAGCCTACGGAATGATGACCATGACCGGAACGAATCAACTCGGAGGGCGCACCATCTCCCGCGTGGTGTACAGCGCGGAGGACGTGCAGCGTCGGGTCCGGGAGCTGGGCCGGGAGATCACCGAGGCCTACACCCCGGAAGACCGCCTCCTGGTTCTGGGACTCCTCAAGGGGTCGTTCCTCTTCATGGCGGACCTCGTGCGAGAAATCGACCTTCCGCTCCACACCGACTTCATGGTGGTGTCCAGTTACGGCGACGACACCGTGAGCAGCGGCGACGTCCGCATCCTCTACGATCCGGCGCTCTCGCTGAAGGACAGGGCGGTGCTCATCGTAGAGGACGTGGTGGACAGCGGAACGACGCTGCGCCGTCTCCTCCCCGTGTTGCGCGCGCGGGAGCCGAAGAGCCTCGAGGTGTGCACGCTGCTGCACAAGCGCCTCACCACACTCGATGAAGAACCCCGCTGGGTCGGCTTCGAGGCACCGGACGAGTTCCTGGTGGGCTACGGGCTGGACCATGCGGAGGACTTTCGCCATTTGCCATATATCGCGAGCCTTTAGCAGCTCGGTGAACAAAAGGAGCACCCCTCGTTGGGTGCGCCACGGCCCCGAATCCCAAGCGGCGCGTCGCGAGGGCGGCCGGTGCGGGATTCGGCTCCGCGTGTGAAGGACCCATATGTCTGACCCATATGTCTGAAGATCCAATCCGTCCGAACGACGACACCCGGGTGGGACGCCTCTCGAAGAACGCGGCGTTCCTCATGATGATGTTCCTGATGCTGTTCCTGGCGGTTCAGTTCGTCCGGGGACAAGACCGCTCGGTGCAGGACATCACCTACACCGAGTTCCGCCGCCAGCTGGAGTCGGGGAACGTGAACTCGGTGACGGTGGTGGAGCGCACCGTCGAGGGCGACCTCCGCACGCCGGCGTCGGGGGACACCGGCGAGTTCACGAACTTCCGCGTGGTGTTGCCGGGAGAGATCACCGACGGGCTCCTGCAGGACCTGGAGCGCTACGACGTGGTCATCGAGGCCCGGGAGCCTCAACCCGGATGGGGCGTCTACCTCCTGAACATCCTTCCCTGGCTCCTGATCATCGCCTTCTGGATCTGGATGCTCCGGGCGATGCAGGGGAGCGGCAACCGCGCCTTCCAGTTCGGGCGCTCCAAAGCCAAGCTCATCTCCCCCGACACGCCCAAGGTGACCTTTGCCGACGTGGCGGGCGCCGATGAGGCGAAGGAGGAGCTGCAGGAGATCATCGAATTCCTCAAGGACCCGGGGAAGTTCAGCCGCCTGGGCGGACGGCTCCCGAAGGGCGTGCTCCTAGTGGGGCCGCCGGGCACGGGAAAGACGCTTCTGGCGCGCGCGGTGGCGGGAGAAGCCGGTCGTCCCTTCTTCCAGATGTCGGGCTCGGACTTCGTGGAGATGTTCGTCGGTGTGGGCGCCTCCCGCGTCCGCGACCTCTTCGAACAGGGGAAGGCGCACGCCCCCTGCATCATCTTCATCGATGAGATCGACGCGGTGGGCCGCCACCGGGGTGCGGGACTCGGCGGCGGGCATGACGAGCGCGAGCAGACGCTGAACGCACTCCTGGTGGAGATGGACGGCTTCGAGTCCAACGAAGGCGTCATCCTTCTGGCCGCCACCAACCGGCCGGATGTCCTGGATCCCGCGCTCCTGAGGCCGGGCCGCTTCGACCGGCAGGTGGTGGTGGACTCGCCGGACGTGAAGGGCCGCGAGGGTATCCTGCGGGTGCATGCCAAGAAGCTCCCCCTCGCCGACGACGTGGACCTCTCGGTCATCGCCCGGGGCACCCCGGG
>WGEM01000018.1 GCA_015492755.1 Gemmatimonadota bacterium
ATGGCTTCGGCGGTCTCCGCCATGGCCGCCGGCCAGGTGGGTGTGGCGCTGGTGCACGGCGCGAACCCCGCCTACACGATGCCGGCGGGTTCGAGGTTCCGGGAGGCCTTCGAGCAGGTGCCCTTCAAGGTCTCCTTCGCGTCGGCCATGGCGGAGACCGCCGAAGCCATGTCGGAGAAGGGCGTCGCCGCCGCATCGACGCGGGCGTCGTAGAAGACGGTGCGACCGACGTTGCCCGCCACGTGGTTGAGGATGGCCACCGCCACGTTGGCCGCCGTGGCGCCGCGGTGGTGCGCCCCCTGGCCCGGCCCCATGGCCAGGCTGGGCACGTCCGCCACGAAGCGCTCCGCCAGCTCGCGGATGGTGTCTTCGCTCACGCCCGCCGCCTCCGCAGCCTGCGCCGGCGAATAGCTGCGCAGCACCTCGGCGTAGGGGCCTGCGTCGGCGCCCGCCTCGGCGACGGCCGCGGCCATGCCCAGCGCCACGGCGGCTTCCGAACCGGGCCGGATGGGCACCCACTCGTCGGCGTTGAGACCGGTGGTGGACAGCCGCGCACCCAGGTAGACGAAGCGGCCCTTGGAGCCGTGGTCGTCCACCGCGCTCATCTTCGCCAGGCCCCTGTTGTGCGCCACCGGCGAGGGACCCCAGTCGATGAAGTCGTTGCCGAAGGAGAGGAGGAGTCGCGCGTTCTCGATGTCGAAGCGCGGCACCGAGTCGGTGCCGTAGACCAGGCGCGCCGCCTCCCGGAGCGGGGCGTCGCTGAGGGCGTCGTAGCGCACCCGGGTGCCCCGGACCTCCTCCACGAACCGGTCGATGAGACGGTCCATGGTGGGGCCGGTGTGGCCGCTCACGAAGAGCACGTTGCCGTGGGCCTTGATCTTGGCGGCCAGCAACCGCTCCGCCTCATCCCACGTCCCCTTCCGGAACCGATCGCCCTCCCGGATCATGGGGCCGGGGTAGCGGTCCGGGTTATAGAGGTGGGTGAGGGTGGCGTGCCCCTTGGCGCACAGGCCACCGCGCGATACGGGGTGGTTGGGATTGCCCTCCACCTTCACCGCTCGGCCCTCGCGGGTGCGGACCCACATCCCGCACTGCGCGGAGCAGCCGCTGCAGACCGTGGTGTACCAGGTGGCCACGCCCGGCGTGATCTCCTCCGGCGCCACCACGTAGGGAAGGAGCTTCTCGACTTCCTTCGGCGAGCACCCGCTCAATCCCACACCGGCGCCCGAAACGCCGAGCACCTTGAGGAAGTCGCGTCTCTTGATGCCGTCCTTGGTGGTCGTCATGGCGAGTCTCAGTAGTGGCAGACGGCGCAGTCGGTGGAGGCTTGCTGCTTGCCGTCCTCACCCGGCTGCCGGTGGCAGTCGACGCACCAGCCCATGTTGTCACCGCCCCACACGGGCGAGCGTTCGGTGAGCACCTCCATCTCCTGCACCTCGCCGTGGCACTGCTGACACTCCAGCCCGGCGTTGACGTGGCGCATGTGGGGGAAGTGGGCGTGGTCGGAAATCTTGTAGATGCGAACCCACGGAATGGGCTCCCCCGCCTCGTAGTACTCACGGATCTTGGCCACCTCCTCGGGCTTGTTGGTGCCCGGAATGGCCTGGTGGCAGCCCCAGCAGGTGGCCACGGAGGGGATCCCGGCATCCACGGACCGTTCCGCCGAGTAATGGCAGAACTGGCAGTCCATGTTGTTCTGGCCGGGCTCGTTCCCCGCGTGCTGGTTGTGGGGGAACGCGATGGGCTGGACGATGTCTCCGCCCCCCGCGTCGGTTTCGCCCTCGGGACCGCCCTGGACGAACGCGGCGCCGGCGAGCATGAGGACGCCCGCGACTCCGCCGATGAGCCAGTGCTTTCTCATTCGAAGCCGTGCTCCTGAACGAAGCAAATGCGCCCGCGAGGAGGCGCAAAAAACAAGGTCCGCCCCGCACCCTCACAGCTTGTGAAGGAACGGAACAAGCCCCGAAAATCAGGCCATGAAGCTATCCGGGAGGAGCGGGTGCGGTCAAGGCGCCCAGCCGCGGGATCCACCCCCGGAGCCGAACCTTTTTTTCCACGTGGGGGTTATACTTTTTCCCTGCCGACCGGCCCGGAGGTCGCGGCCGCGGCCATCACTCCAGGATCCGTCATGATGCCCGAATCCACCGCGCCTGCACCCGCGCGTGACGCCCGTCCGGAGTTGGCGCTCCTCGAAGAGCTCGTCCGTGAAGTGGAGACGGTCTTTCACGGAAAGACCGAGGTCATCCGCCTGGCGCTGGCGTCGCTCCTGGCGCGGGGGCACATCCTCTTCGAAGACGTGCCCGGGGTGGGCAAGACCACGCTGGCCCACGCGCTGGCCAACACCCTGGGGCTGGGATTCCGCCGGATCCAGTTCACCTCCGACCTCCTGCCCTCCGACGTGCTGGGGGTGTCGGTGTACAACCCGCAGAACGCCACCTTCGAGACCCGACCGGGGCCCATCTTCACCAACATCGTGCTGGCGGACGAGATCAACCGGGCGCCCCCGCGCACCCAGAGCGGGCTCCTGGAGGCGATGCAGGAAGGGCGCGTCACCATCGACGACCGGACGCTGGAGCTGCCCAGGCCCTTCCTGGTGATGGCCACGCAGAACCCGCTGGAGCATCACGGCACGTACCCGCTCCCCGAGAGCCAGTTGGACCGCTTCCTCATGCGTCTCACCATCGGCTATCCCGCTCAGGACGCGGAGCGGCGCATCCTCCTCCAGACCCACGGCGCCGAGCCGGCCTTCGACACGCTCCGCACCGTCCTCACCGCCGACGACGTGCTGCACTTCCAGGACCGCGTCGACGAAGTGCGCGTGGACGACGCCATCCTGGACTACCAGATGGCCATCGTGGAGCGCACGCGCACCACGCCGCACCTGCGCATGGGCGTGAGCCCGCGAGGCAACATCGCCCTTTACCGCGCGGCCCGGGCCTACGCCCTGGCCCACGGCCGCACGTATGTGATTCCCGATGACGTGCGGGGGCTGGTGGTGCCCGTGCTGGCCCACCGCATCCTCCCCTCGGGGGCGGCGGCCTCCACGGCGGAGGCCCACCAGCAGGCCGCCGAGATCCTGGAGACGATCCTCGACGAGGTCGAGGCGCCGGTGTAGACCATGCTCCGCCGCGCCCCGGAACTCCCGTCGAGGGCCGCCGCGAAGGTGGCGGAGCTGAGGCGGCGCCTCTACGCCTGGCGGCGCATCTCCTTCACGCCCGGAGGCTTGCTCTTCACGCTGGGCGCCTTCGCGGTGGGCTTCGCCGCCATGAACACCGGCAACAACCTCCTCTACCTCCTCCTGGGCGCGATGCTGGGGTTCATCGCCGTGTCCGGGTGGCTCTCGGAGAAGGCCATCTCCGGCCTCCGCGTCGAGCGTCACCTCCCGCGCGCCGTCACCGTGGGACAGCCGCTGCGCATCCGCTACCGCGTGCACAACCGCAAGCGCCGCCTCCCCACCATGGCGGTGGAGCTGGTGGAGGAAGGCCTGCCGGAGCCGGCGTTCGTACCCCACGTGGCACCGGGAGGGACGCTGGAGGTGCGCTCGGTGAACTCCTTCATCCGGAGGGGGATCTACCCGCTTCGCACCCTCACCCTCTCCACCCGTTTTCCCTTCGGTCTCTTCCTGAAGGAGCGTGACATCGAGCTGCCCGGCGAGATCATCGTCTGGCCCCGCGCCGACCGCCCGGTGCGCGCCCCCGCCGCCGGCGCGGGCCGGGGTCTCACCGGGACGTCACGCCTCGCCGGGCCGGCGGGCCACCGGGGAGAGTACCGCAGCCTCCGTCCCTACCGCCCCGGCGACGACCCGCGCGACATCCACTGGCGGTCCTTCGCGCGGGCCGCGGCGCCGGTGGTACGGGAGTACGAACGCGACGCCGCCGAGACCCGCTGGCTCTGTCTGGACACACGGGGTGAGCCGGGCGATGCCGCCGACGTGGCGGTGGAGGTGGCGGCTTCGCTGGCTGCCGGGGCGTTGGCGGAGGGGCGGCCCTTCGCGCTCGTGGTGGGCGAGCAGGTCCTGGGCCCCGGTGAGGGTCCGGGTCACCTGGAGGTGGTGCTGGACGCGCTGGCCCGCGTGGACTTCGCCCCGGAAGAC
>WGEM01000019.1 GCA_015492755.1 Gemmatimonadota bacterium
GGTAAGGACGGGGCGTGCCGAACGTACGCACCCACGCTGGACGAGGTGGGAACGGGCCACCGGGCGGCGTGCTTGAAGCTTTCATCAACCGTTCACGCGGGGGTTGACACCCCTCCGGAGGGAGGGTCATAATCCGACCCTCACTCTTCCCGCCCTTCCAAAGACCCTTGTGGCTCTGGAGGGGCGGGTTCGTGCGAACCGCGTAAGAAGAACCACGGCTGGAGGTCGCTTTGGCGATTCAACTCTACGCAGCGCTGCTGCAGATCCCGGGGCTCGACGCTCCCGACAAACCCCTGTCTGAGCAGATCGCCCAGCTCTGGGCGGACACGGGCTTCATGCGCTGGCCGCTGGCCTTCTGCCTGGTCCTCGGCTTGATCGTCATCGTCGTGAAGTTCATCAGCCTCACGAACAAGTCGATCAAGACCAAGAAGATCATCCAGGAGGTGGACGAGCTTCTGACGCAGCAGCGCATCAAGGAAGCGCTGGAGCTGACCCGGAACACCGACGCGCCGGCCGCCAAGATCCTCTATGCCGGTCTCGAGCGCTACGACGAGGGCACCGAGCGGGTGATGAAGGCCATCGAGAACCAGGGCCTCATCGAGATGAGCAAACTGGAGAAGGGGCTGGTGGTTCTGGCGACCCTCACCAACATCGCACCGCTCCTGGGCTTCCTGGGTACGGTGATCGGGATGATCCTCGCCTTCCAGTCCATCGAGGCTGCGGGCGAGGTGGAGGCGACGCTGGTGGCGGGCGGCATCAAGGTGGCGCTCCTCACCACCGCCGCGGGTCTGATGATCGCCATCCCCGTGTCCATCGGGCACAACTACTTCGTGTCGCGCATCGATGCGCTGGTCATCGACATGGAGGAATCAGCGCAGAAGATGGTGGACACGCTGCACCAGATCGAGATGCAGAAGAACGCCGGCGCCTGACGGTTCGCACACCTTCCGGAACACCGGACGAGAAGGCTGCCCCTCCCCGGGGCAGCCTTTTTCGTTCGGGTGCGGTGCCGCGCAGGCCGTTCTGCCCCTCGCGCCTCTGGCGGGAACCGCCGGTTATGTTCAGGATGTTCGGAAACAGATGATTTCCGTGTGCGGTTCATGCGTCTGACCTTCGTCCTTCCCCTCGTCCTCACCCTCGCGGCGGCCTCCGGGCCGGTACCGGAGGCCGCGCCGCCCCCGGCAGAGGCTGTCGCAGCACCGACGGACCCCGTTCTGGACTCCGTGCGTGCCGACCTGAGTGTGGGCCGCTACTGGCATGCGGCGCGGCGGCTCCGGGCCATGGACCGGGACGGCTGGGGCGCCGCGGAGTTCCTCCTCCTGGCGCGCGCCGAAGCGGGCTGGGGGAACTGGCCGGAGGTGATCGCGCTCCTGGAAGGCGAAGACTGGCTGGACGCCGGGGAGGGCGAGGGACGCTACCTCCTGGCCCGGGCCTACGACGAGGAGGCGCGCGCCGCGGAGGCCGCGGACGCGTACCGGACCTTCCTGGACGGCCCATCCCGCGACGCACGACGGCGGGCGGTGGCCGCGCTGCGAGGCGCCCGCGCGCTCTGGCGGGCCGGCCGCCACGAGGACGCGGCGGCGCTCCTGGAAGACGCGCCCGTGGACGCGGACGGGCGCGCCTGGCTGGCGCTGGAGCTGGCGGAGGAGTCGGCGGCGGCAGGGAACCCCCACGAGGTGCGCACCCTCCTGCGTCTGGTGGAGACCCCCGAAGCCCGCGAGGCGGCGTGGAGGGTGGAGGCCGACGCGCTCCTGGCGGCGGGCGACACGGCGGGCGCCGTGGCGGCCTACACGTCGCTGGAGACGGAGGCCACCGGGCGACGACGGGCGGAGGCCGCGGTTCGGCGGGGGCTCCTGATGGTGGCTCTCGGCGAGGAGGCCGCGGGGCGGGCACTCCTGCGCCGGCACCTTGACGACGTCCGGGGCGCGCTGAGACGCCGCGCCGCCGCGGCCCTCCTGGACGCCGGTGACACTGACCTGGAGACGACGCTCCGCCTGGGGCGGATCCTGGACCGGGAGGGCGACGGACGGCGCGCGCTCCGGGCCTACGACCGTGCGATGCGCCTCGCCGCTGCGGCGGACGTCGAGGTGCCCGTGGCCGTCCGCATCGAGCGGGCACGTCTCATGGGCACGGTGCCGTCCCGCCGGGGCGAAGCCATCGAGGAGTTCCGGGCCATCGCGAAGGAGGTGAACGATCCCCGGCTGGGGGCGCGCAACCTGGAACTCTGGGCCGGGCTCCGTCGGCGACAGGGATTGGAGCGCCATGTGGCGGTGCTCCGCCGCTGGCTGCTGGAGCGCTATCCCGGGAGCGAGGAGGCGGTGGCGTACGTCTTCGGGCGCGCCAGCAACGCCGATCTGGCCCGACGCTTCGACGCGGCGCTGGTGGATTACGCCTTCATCGCCCGGCACGCCCCCACGCATGCTCGTGCGGGACAGGGTCGGATGCGGACCGGGCAGATTCACCTCGCTCGAGGGGACGAGGACGCGGCGCTCTCGGCGTACGAGTCGTACCTGGAGGACTTCCCCGACGGTCGCCGGTGGCAGGAGGCGTCGTACTGGGCCGCCCGGCTGCATCTCCTGCGGGGCGATACCGCGATGGCCCGGGCCCGGGTGGCGCGGATCCTGCGGGAGGACCCCGTCTCGTACTATGCCGTGGTGGGGAGCGAGCTGCTGGGCATACCCTACCGCGTGGACGTCCCGCCAGCGCCTGCGGCGTCGGTCCCGTCGTGGGTGGCAGAGGGCGTGGCACGCGTGCGGATGCTGCAGGAGGCGGGCCTCCACCGCGGGGCGGACGCCACGGTTCGAGCGCTGGAGCGCCGGACCGCCGGCCCGGACCAGCTCCTCGCGGTGGCGGAGGCGCTCATCGACGCCGGGCGGACCATCGACGGAATCAATGTCGCGTGGCGCCTCCGCCGGGAAGGGGCGCCCTGGAACGACCGCCTCCTTCGGGTGGCCTTTCCCTTCCCCTACCGGGATCTGGTACGCCGGGAGGCGGAGGAGTGGGGCGTGGACCCTGTCGTGCTCGCGGCCATCATCCGGCAGGAGTCGGCGTTCAAGGCCGACATCGTGAGCCCCGCCGGCGCGGTGGGCCTGATGCAGGTGATGCCGCCCACCGGGACCGCGCTGGCCCGGGCGCACGGACCCGAGCCCTTCGACGCCGACCAGCTTCGCACGCCCGAGGTGAACCTCCACCTGGGGGCAGCTTTCTTCGTGGAGATGAGCGAGCGCTACGACGGGGACCTGCCGCTGGTGCTCTCGGCGTACAACGCCGGACCCACCCGGGCCACCCGCTGGCGCCGGTTTCCGGAAGCGGCGGATCCCCTCCGGTTCGCCGAGCGGATCCCCTTCACCGAGACACGGGGCTACGTGAAGAACGTGCGGCGGAATCTGAGCCTCTACCAGGTGCTTTACGCCGAGGACGGGAGCGCTCCGTAACGGGTGGACGCATGCGCCGGGCGAGTCGCGGCCCCCGGGCGGCGGAATTCGCTTGCCAGGTGCACCGCGCGTGAATACAGTGGAGTTCGCCGCGCCGCGTGCGCGGCCGGGTAGACTCAGTCGGAGGTTGTGACATGAAAGGGACCGTGAAATGGTTCAACGACACGAAGGGGTACGGCTTCATCCAAAATCCGGAGGGTGAAGACGTGTTCGTCCACTTCTCGGCCATCCAGGGGGAGGGGTTCCGGACCCTCAAGGAGGGCGAGGAAGTGGAGTTCGAGGTCCTTGAATCCGACAAGGGGCCTCAGGCGACGAACGTGATTCGCGCCTGATCCCGGCTCCGAGAAGGTCCCAGGCGTCCTCGGCCCTCCGGCCGGGGACGCTTTTTTCAGCCGCGACAGGACGGCATCCAGCGTGGACATTCCGCCCAAGACCAAGCCCAGAATCTTCCTCATCGACGCGTATGCGCTGATCTATCGCGCGTACTTCGCGTTCATCAAACGGCCGCTCACCAATTCCCGGGGCGAGAACACCTCGGCGCCCTTCGGGTTCACGCGCTTCCTCCTGGACATCCGACGTGACTTCGAGCCCGACTACCTCGCGGTGGTGTTCGACGCGGGCGACTCGTTCCGCGACGAGATCTACCCCGAGTACAAGGCCACGCGTGAGAAGATGCCCGACGATCTGCGCGACAGCCTCCACCGCATCCGGCAGATCGTGGAGGCGTTTCACGATCCCGTGATCGAGCTGGACGGCTACGAAGCCGACGACGTCATCGGTACGCTGGCCGTGAAGGCGCGGGATGCGGGCCTGGAGGCGGTCATCGTCTCCGGTGACAAGGACCTCTACCAGCTCGTGGGACCGGACATCCACCTCCTCAACCCCGGTCGTGGCGGCTCCTCGGGTGTGGCGGCGGAATGGGTCACCGAAGAGACGGCGCACCAGAAGTTCGGCGTCCCGCCGTGGCAGGTGCCCGACTACCTGGCGCTGGTGGGTGATTCGTCCGACAACGTGCCCGGCGCTCCCGGCGTGGGACCCAAGACCGCGGTGAAGCTGCTGCAACAGTACCCCACGGTGGAAGAGCTCATCGCGCACGCCGACGAGCTCAAGCCTCCACGCGCCGCCAAAGCGCTGAAGGAACACGCCGACGAGGTGCTCCTGTCCAAGAAGCTGGTCACCATCATGACGGATCTGGACATCGATCTGGATCTGAACGCGCTGCGGGTGGGTGAGCCCGACGCTGAGGCGCTGCGCGACCTCTTCGTGGAGTTGGAATTCCGCCGTCTGGCCAACGAGTTCGCGCGCCTGGCGGAAGGGCCGGCGGGGGGCGAGGCCGGCGTACCGGAGGGAGGAGCGTGGGGCGAAGCCACCGTGGAGGTGGTGACGTCCGTGGAGGCCGTGAGCGCGCTGGTCCGGGCGGTGCGTGACGCGGAGAGAGTGGCGATGCATGCGGAGTGCGGCGAAGGTCATCCGCTGCGGGCGCCGCTGGTGGGTCTCGCGCTCTCCCTCCCCGACGGGCGCGGCTGGTACCTCCCCTTCGGCCACGAAGAGGCGTTCGAGCTCACCTTCGAGGGAGAGGAAGGCGCGGAGGTCACGAATCTGCCCGCCATCAACTCGCCGGAGATGGAGCCGCTCCGCACGCTCCTGGAGGGTGCCGACGTAGCCCTGGTGGGGCACGATCTCAAGCGCACCGCGCTCATCCTTCACCGCGCCGGTGTGGACGCTTCGGCGTGGTCCTTCGACACGATGCTGGCCAGCTACGTGCTGGATCCGGGGCGCAGAGATCACGAGCTGGGCTCGCTGGCCATGGAATACTTCTCGGAGCGACTGCCCACGAAGGGGGATCTCACCGGCTCCGGGAGGGCGCGCACGGCGGTGGCGGAGGTGGCCCCGGCCCGACTCGCGGAATTCGCGTGCGCTCGTACCGCGGTAACATTGCGGCTGGAGCGTGTGTTCGCGGAGAAGCTGCGCGAGGAAAGACTCCAGCACATCATGGAGGAGCTGGAGATGCCGCTCCTCCCCGTGCTCATCCGGATGGAGATCGCGGGGATCGCCATCGACGTGGAGTTCTTCCGGCAGATGCGCGAGCGGCTCGTCCGCGAGCTGGAGCTCATCCAGGAGGAGGTCTTCAAGCTGGCGGGAGAGGAGTTCAACATGAACTCCACCCAGCAACTCCGCGTGGTCCTCTTCGAGAAGCTGGGACTCCCGGTGATCAAGAAGACCAAGACCGGTCCCTCCACCGACGCCTCGGTGCTGGAGGAGCTGGCGGCCCAGGGCCACGAGGTGCCGCGCCTCATGCTGGAGTACCGCGAGCTGGAGAAGCTGCGCTCCACCTACGTGGAGGCGCTGCCGGGGCTGGTGAACCCGGAGACGGGACGGATCCACGCCTCGTTCAACCAGGCGGTGGCCGCCACGGGGAGACTCTCGTCCAGCGATCCGAACCTTCAGAACATCCCCATCCGCACGCCGCTGGGTCGAGAGATCCGCAAGGGATTCGTGGCGGCGCCGGGCCACCTCTTCCTCTCGGTGGACTACTCTCAGGTGGAGCTCCGCATCCTGGCGCACTTCTCCGAAGACCCGGCGTTCCTCCACGCCTTTCGGGAGGGGATCGACGTGCACCGGCAGACCGCCGCGGTGATCTTCGGCGTGGATGTGGACGATGTGACGCCGGAGATGCGCGCGCAGGCGAAGACGGTGAACTTCGCCACCCTCTACGGGCAGGGCGCCTTCTCCCTGGCCCGTCAGCTGGGCATCAGCCGGGAGGACGCACGCGCCTTCATCGAGACCTACTTCGAACGATTCCAGGGCGTGCGCCGCTTTCTGGACGAGCAGGTGGAGCTGGCGCGGGAATGCGGCTACGTGGAGACGCTGCTGGGACGCCGCCGGTACGTGCCCGAGCTGAAGTCTCCCAACTGGAACGTGCGTCAGTTCGGGGAGCGGGTCGCTCAGAACACGCCCATTCAGGGTACCGCCGCCGACCTCATCAAGAAGGCGATGATCGACGTTCAGGCGGGCCTCGACGAGCACGGATACCGGGCCCGCATCCTGGTGCAGGTGCACGACGAGCTCCTCCTGGAGGTGCCGGAGGAGGAGCTGGACCCCGTACGGAATCTCGTGGTGGCCCGGATGGAGGGCGCGCTGGAGTTGAAGGTGCCGCTGGTGGCGGAGTGGGGCGTGGGCGCCAACTGGTATGACTGCAAGTAGCGCGTGACGCAGGCGCATCACGCCATCCACCCGCCCCTCAGGTGGTGTCATCGTGGTTCACACGCGTCATACGGTTGAACCACACAGGAGGACACCACCATGAGTCGGTCCGTCAACAGGGTCACGCTGCTGGGCAACGTGGGGCGGGACCCGGACATCCAGCAGACCAGAAACGGGACGAAGGTCGCCCACTTCTCCCTGGCCACGAACCGCCGCGCGCCCGCCGGCTCCGACGAAGAGGAGCGCACCGACTGGCACCGTCTCACGCTCTGGAACCGCCAGGCCCAGTTCGCGGAAGACTACATCCGGACCGGCGACCGCATCTACGTGGAAGGCCGTCTGGAGTACGACTCCTACGAACGTGACGGCGTGACCATTCCCACCGCCGAGATCCACGTGAACCGTGTGGTTCTCCTCTCGTCGAAGGGAAGCGCCGAAGACGAGAGCGCCGAAGACGCGGCGTAGGCGGCACGTATCCGGCCCGGGGCGGGGGGCGCCGCCGCCCACCCCGGGCCGGCTGCCCCGTCAGGCTCCTACAGCCAGGGCCGCAGGCCGGGGGTCACGGAGAAGACGAGCTCCCAGTCGCCGTCGCGGAGGCCCCGGGCCAGATCCAGGCGGAGGACGTCCCAGCCCAGGGCCACACCCACGCCCAGGCTGGGTCGGAGCCCGTCGGTACCGGTTGCGGGCCACCCCTCGGGGAGTCCGGCGGGCGTCCCGCCCACCCATCCCAGGGCGGCCACCGCCCGGAGGCTCACCCAGGGGGGCCGGAGGGGCAGTGTGGCCTCCGCGCGCGCCAGCGCGTGGGCACGGCCCACGAAGCCGCGGAAGGCGTAGCCCGGCAGCGTCTCGCGCCCTCCGAGGAGCGGGAGCTCCTGTGGTGGCGCGTGGCTGGAGGTGACACCCGCCGAGGCGGTGATCACCACCTGCGTTCTGGCGTCCGCGCCGGTGAGCGTCCAGCGTGAGGCGGCACGCAGTGCTCCGAAGGCGTGTTCGCCCATGCGCCCGATGAGGGCGTACAGGCGTGTCTCCCCCTCGCTGGGCACGGCCAGGGAGAACGCACCCTCCACCGCGCCCAGTGTGCCCTCCTGCACCGGGAGGACGGGTCTGCGCCCGGCGCCCGCACCCTCCAGCACATCGGTGCCGGAGCGGTGGTCCTCGAAGCGGAGCGTGAGCGCAGGCGCGGCCGCGCCGCGGCCGGAGAGGCGGAGTGTCGCCGCGCGGGCGAAGAAGGGGTCCAGCGGTTCGGTGAGTCCCAGTGCGGAGGCCAGCGTGGTCACCATTCCCGACGGCGAGGGGAGGCCCGGGAGCCCACCGAGGTCACGGAGCTCGTTCCATGCCGCCTGCAGGCGGGGAACGACGCGCCCCTCGCCGCCCTCCAGCTCCAGCGCCAGGGTCGGCGAACGGCGGCCGAAGGCGTATCCCGCGGAGCCTCGTAGCGCCACCTCGTCTCGAGGCCGCCACACCGCTCCGGCTCCCAGGTAGAGCCCCTCCGCCCGGTTCCGCCTCATGGCATGGGAGGCGGAGCGGAGGTGCAGCCGGAGCGGCGCCAGCCCGGTGAGCGCGCGGCGGGCCGCCACGGTGGCCACCTGCGCCCGGATCTCCTCCAGGCTGGGCGTGGGCGCGAGGCCCTCCGCAGCCAGGTCGTCGAAGAGCCCCCGGCGGAAGGGGAAGGCGAGCCGCTCCTGCGGCGGTGCGGCGGTGACCCGCCCGGAGCGGAGGAGCGTGGGCGGGACGGGCTCGTTGAAGACGTAGTTGCCGATCTCGTAGCGCCCTCGGATGATGCTCCCTGCCAGGAAATCCAGGACGGGGAGCTCCCGCCGGAGCTCCGCCTCCTGACGGTAGGGGAGCCAGTACCGCCCTTCCCAGAGCGCGTTGTCCAGCGAGATCCGGATGTAGTCGAGGTAAGGGTCGACGTACGAGGCCGGCGTGAAGGTGAAGCTCATGCGCACCACGGCGGCGGTGCCGCGGTCCAGGTAGATGGTGCCTACCAGAGCCGGGGTATCGAAGTCCTTCGGTCGCACCCGGACCGCGTAGACGCGGACCTCCTCGCCGCCGCCGTAGCTGATGGTGAGGGAGTCGCTGAGCTGGTAGTCGTAGTGTGACTCGGCGCCGGGACCCAGCGGGTGGAGCACCGCCGCCACCTCGTCCCCGTCACCCAGGCGGATGAGGTCCCCGAAGTCGTCCTGTACCACCGTCAGGTGGTCCAGGTGATACCGGATGTTGGTGGGGAGGACCTTCTCGTCCCTCAGCCCCACGATCTTCTGGCGGGTGGTGCGGGGAGCCTGCCAGTAGATCTCCAGCGCCACCTGATCCGTCTTGACCAGCGTGCGCTCGCCGGTATCGGGCCGATCCAGGAAGAAGTAGACGTACCCTTCCGCCTCGCCGCGGTAGGAGCGGAAGGTGGAGTCCACCGCGGTGGAGTGCCGGCGCTCCCGGGCCCTGCGGACGAGCTCCAGGACTTCGGGGGTGTTCCACTCCGCCCCGGGCGAATCCTGCTGGGCCCGGGCGGGCGCGGGTGACGGGAACGCCGCCGAAAGGGCGAAGAGGAAGAGGAGGAGAGGCCAGCGTCGCTCCCCACGTGGAGCGCGCAGCGTCAGGTGGCTTTCCAGAACCCGGACAGAGACTCGCCGTGAGGGCTCTCGCGGAGCTTCTCGAAGGCGCGGTTACGGATCTGTCGGATCCGTTCCCGGGTCACACCCAGGAGCGAGCCAATCTCTTCCAGCGTTCGCTCCTCCCCGTCGTCGAGCCCGTAGTAGAGGTAGAGGATCTTGCGCTCGCGCTCCGTGAGGTACTGCTCGAACATGGACTCCAGGAACTCCCGGCGGGCCACCGCCTCCACGTCCTCCTCGATGTCGGAGGCGTCGGTTCCGGAAAACCGCTCCCCGAAGCTGGCGCTGTCGCGGTCGCCCCGGTCGATGGGGGCGTCGAGGCTCAGCTCCGAGGCCGCCACCCGCCGGAGCGCGCGCACCGTCTCCACCGGCTCGCCCATCTCGTCGGCAATCTCCTGATCGGTGGGCGTGCGGCCGAGCGTCTGCGTGAGGTGCGTGTTGGTGCGGGCGAGCTTGGCCAGATTGGAGTTCTGGTTCAGGGGGATGCGCACCGAGCGCGTCTGCTCCGCCAGCGCCTGAAGCACTGTCTGGCGAATCCACCACACGGCGTAGGAGATGAACTTCACGCCCTTGTCGGGATCGAACTTCTTCACCGCCTTCAGAAGTCCTTCGTTCCCGATGCACACCAGTTCCGCGAGCCCGAGGCCCCGGCCCTGGTATTTCTTCACGTAGGAGATGACGAAGCGCAGGTTCGCCGTGACGAGCCGCTCCGCGGCCTCCTTGTCCCCCTCACGAGCGCGGCGGGCGAGCTCGCGCTCCTCTTCCGGGTCCTGAATGAGGGGGTACTTCTCTACATCCTGCAGGTACTGGTCGAACGAATCGAGGCCGCGGGAGGAAGAAAACATTCGTTTACTCCGTTCCTCTTCTCGGGTCGAACAGAACCTGACTCGGTATCGGCGACGCACGGGAACCGCGTAAAACTTTGTGGCTCTAGGACGTGTGGGATGCTACACCGAGAGAATGCGGGGTGACCCTGAAGGTATAAAAGCCTGTTTCCAGGGTCAAAGGTTTTTTTCCCGAGCCCCGGGAATGCGCACTCAGCGGATGCGCTGACGGTCGGTGACGAAGAAGTCGGGACCGATGCGGGAGCGACGTGAACGCTGGAGCTGTCCGTCCACGAGGTTCGAGGTGATACCCAGCAGCTCGTACATGGTGATGCGGAAGATGGGGCCCTCGCCTGGACCGCCCCCCAGGGGAAATGCCAGATCGATGCGCCCCACGGTGCGTGTCCGCGTGGGAAAGCCCAGTCGGATGCCGAAGCCCAGGCTCCCCTTCCACTTCGAGTTCGTGCCCCACGGGACGTCGCCTGCCCAGACGCGCCCGGCGTCGGCGAAGAGGGAGAGGCCCAGATCCAGCACCTCCGGTGCGGGCCAGCGGAAGTAGATCCGGTCCTCCACGGTGAAGAGTATCCGGCGCGCTCCCGGGGAGGCCTCCTCCCGGAAGCCGCGCACCGCTTCGCGGCCACCCAGTGTGAGCTGGAAGGGGGTGGAGGACCGCCACCCCCCGCTGGCGGAAGCGCGCCAGAAGACCGTGTGGCCGGGAAATCGAGGGCTCCTCAGGTATCCGAAGAGGTCGGCTTCACCGATGACGTCTCTCCAGGCAGCGTCGTCCCCCAGGAGCCGGCGTCCCTCCAGCGCGGCGGTGAAGAAGACGTAGGAGGAGCCCGGATCGTGGCCGGTGAAGAGGCGGAAGCGTGCGAAGACGTCGTCCGGAGCCGGTACGGTGCCGGCGCCCAGGGCGGGCAACGTGCGCCCCAGCGTGAGGCCCACTTCGGTGCCCAGCCACACGTCCTGCACCCCGTTGAGGGGATCCAGCCCCGTCGCCCGCTCGAAACGCAGATTCCGCTGACCCACCATGAGGTTGAAGCGGGTGGCCACGTACGGCCGGATCTGCGGGGCCACCAGCGCTCGC
Organism: Gemmatimonadota bacterium; assembly: GCA_015492755.1. Classification (GTDB taxonomy): domain Bacteria; phylum Gemmatimonadota; class Gemmatimonadetes; order Longimicrobiales; family Gaopeijiaceae; genus S146-37. Next base: position 11,159 of record WGEM01000019.1, read on the forward strand.
ACCTCGTCCGGTGCGGGGACGGTCTCTCCGAACCCGTCGTCCACCGCGATCTCCAGGTCTCCCGGGAAGCTCCGGAAGTCGAGCTTTTCCCGCGTGAGGCCGAATCCCAGGAGCGTGAGGCGCCCCGGCCGGCCGAAGCGGGCCGCCGCGCTGAGTTCCGCCCAGTCCTCCTGGAAGGGGAGGAGGGTGTGCGTCACCCCCCGCGGGGCGCCGGTGCTGTAGCTGAAGACCTGCTCCCGGTGGCGGATGGACTGGCGCCATGC
>WGEM01000020.1 GCA_015492755.1 Gemmatimonadota bacterium
GAGGTAGGTGGAGGGGTTCGCCACCACGTACCGGAAGATGTGGCCCGGGTGGCGCTCCTGGGCACGGCTTGTGGCGGCGTAGCGGTGCACCACCTGCCCACCGGCGGAGTGGCCCGTCACCACGATCCGTGTGAGCGCGGGGAATCGGCTGCGGTCCGCCAGGCGGGCCAGCAGGCTGTCCAGCGCGGCGTAGGAGCTCACCCGGGGGGAGGGGCCTGCGCTCAGGGAGAGGTGGCCGCGCTTCCAGCCGGCGCTGGTCCAGTACGGCTCATCCGGTGCCGGACCGTCCGCCGAGCTCTGAAAGTGCGGTGCCACCACCACCGTCCGGTCCAGCTCGCCCGCCTCCGCCGCCGACAGGAACCCACTCTGAAAGTAGTCGTCGGCATTGCGGTTCGTGCCGTGGATGACGATCAATCCCCGGGTGACGGAGGCGTCGCCCTCCAGGACGGAATGCGTGCTGAAGACCGGAAGATAGATGGCCGGACCGATGGGGATCCGCTCCGCGCAGAGCGCGTTGGCCGCAGTGCAGGGGACGGGTCGCGCCGGCGGCTGCTCCTCCCGGGTGCTCTCCGTCGGTGAGGCGCATGCAGTGGCGACGGCGGCCAGGGCAACAGGGATGATGCGCGACATGAAAGAGCCGGCCCGCGACGGCCGGGGGAGTGTCCGATGTGGATCGTGATGGCGGCGGGCGTCGCCATTCTATCCACGACAGGCCCGCAGGCAAGTCCCCGCGACACCGTCCCGCTCTTCGCCTCCGACGCGCCACTGGAGCTCACGCTGGAAGCGGATTTCCGGCAGCTCCGCCGGGACCGCCGGGGGGAGACGCCGGAGCGACCGGCCCGGGTGCGGGTGGTGGGCTCCGACGGGGACACGGTGACGCTGCCTGCGCGGCTCCGCACCCGCGGTAACTTCCGCCGCGATCCGGCGAACTGTTCCTTTCCACCCCTGCGCCTGAACCTGGAGAAGGGGGCGACGGAGGGGACGCCCTTCGCGGGGCAGGACAAGCTCAAGGTCGTGGGCGTCTGCCGGCCCAACCGCCGCTCCTACGAGCAGCTCGTGCTTCTGGAGTACCTCACCTACCGCGCCTACGCGCTGCTCACCGAAGCGTCGTTCCGCACACGCCTGGCCCGCGTCACGTACGTGGACACTTCCGGGGAGGATGAGCCCTTCACCCGCTACGCATTCTTCATCGAGGACGACGACGCGCTGGCGAGCCGGATGGGGGCCACCGCCTTCGAACTCGAGGAGGGCAAGAATCTGCCGCCGCAGTACTTCGACCCCGTGTCCTCGGCACGCATGGCCATCTTCCAGTACATGATCGGCAACACCGACTGGTCGGACGTGGCGGGACACAACATCCAGATCCTGGACATGGGAGGCGTCGCGGTGCCGGTACCCTACGACTTCGACTTCTCGGGCCTCGTGGACGCGCCCTATGCGGTTCCGGACCCCGATCTGGGGATCCGCTCCGTGCGGGAACGACTCTATCGCGGATGGTGCTGGCCGGGCCTCGATGTGGGGCCGATTCTGGAAGAGTACCGCACGGCGCGTTCGGGTATCCTGGGGCTCTTCCAGACTGTTCCGGACCTCGACGACGGAGAGCGCGGGCGGGCGGTCCGGTACCTCGAAGCCTTCTTCGAGGAGATCGAGACGGACGCGCGGGCGCAGCGGACCTTCCTCCGGGACTGCCGTCCGCTTCCGCGCTGAGTACGCTTGTGTGCGATGTCCCTCCGGGCGATGATGGGTGCCCGGATTCATTTGAACCGAGAGGTTGCCGACATGAAAACGCGCATCTTGACGCTGGCGGGATGTTTCCTCGTGTGGACCGGCTGTGGGCCGGCGGGCGACGCATCGCGCGACGAGCCTGCTGAGACCGTGATGGTCGAGACGGACGCACCGGTCCACGATCCGGCCCTCATCGAGGCCATTCTCGAAGACATCCGCGTGGGTTGGGAGGAGGGAGACGGCGCGCCCTTCTACCGCCACTTCCTGGACTGGGAGGGGGCGCGGTACTTCGAAGGAGGCGGGGAGAACGTGGGACTCCGGGACCTGGTGGAGAACCACGTGGAGCCGGAAGGTGCGTTGGGTCTGCAGCTCACCTTCTCCAACATCCAGCCGCACTTCGAGGGGAACTTCGCATGGGCGGTGGTGGACACCGACATCCGTCTCACCACCCGAGACGGCCGCGACATCCACAACCAGGGGCACGGCACGTATCTCTTCCGGTGGGTGGACGGTGCCTGGAAGGTGGTTCACACCCAGTCGGCGAGTCGTCCGGTGCGTCCGTCCGGTGGAGGTAGGCCCTGACGGCGAAGTCACGACTCGGGCGTGCGGCGGTCCTGGTTGGTGCGGTCGCGCTCGCCGCAGCCGGGCCGCTGGCAGCCCAGCTTCGTCCTCTGGACCCCATCGGCTGGGAGACCTTCGACCGGCCCGGCGGCGTCCTCATCATGGGCGCGGCGGTGCACGAGGATCAGCGCATTTCGCTGGCGGGGGCGTGGGGGCGCCTCTTCGAGTTCGGCGTCTTTCAGGCCACGTGGACCTTCGATGAGGTGGCCGTCCGGCTGGGGGGCACGCTCTTTCGTCTCTTCGATCCCATGGGGACCTTCGCCGAACCGGTGGCGGATACCCGCCCACCGGACGGAAGCTTCCGGAAGGACGCCGGTGACGTGCGCGTCTCCACCATCATCCGCCTCACCGGGGCGGATGCCCGCTATCCCGCGGCGTTGCGCTTCGGCACCCGTCTGCCCACCACCGACAACCGGGAGGGGCTGGGGCGGGACCAGGCGGATTTCTTCACCACGCTGGCGGTGCGGATCCCCGACGGACGATGGGACATCTCGCTGGAGGCCGGCCTCGGGGTGAACGGCACCCGCGACATCGAGCACGAGCAGATCGATCCCATCCTCTTCGGGGCCCACGTGAGTTACGACGCCGGGC
>WGEM01000021.1 GCA_015492755.1 Gemmatimonadota bacterium
AGATCGGTCCGTTCCAGACCTCCTCCAGGTCGGTCACGTCGTCGATGTCGCCCAGGTCCCATCGGTCTGAGGTGTTGGTGCAGCACGGCGACACGGCGCCGTTGGCCTCCACCGTCAGCTCCGAGTAGAGGAAACCGCAGGTGTCGGCGAAGAAGGCCTGGACGGGTTGAAAGCCGGGGTGGACGGGGATGTACGACTCGTGAAAGACGAAGGCGGGGCGAGGCCACAGCTCGTCCGCGCCCACCTCCCGTCGCCTGGCGGGAAGGTGCTCCAACTCGTGCTCGTTGTGCCGGAAGACCAGGAAGGCCAGGGAGATCCACGGGTGGTCGACCCCCCGCCGCGCCCGCTCCTCCGCGATGGCCTTCACGTTCCGGAACACCAGCTCGGCGTTGGCCCGGCGCCGGTACACCTCCAGCGTGGCCTGGGTGAGTCCGTCCACGCTGGCCTGGAGCCGGTGGAGCCCCGACTCCACCACCTTCGCCGCCAGGTCGGCCGTGGTGACGCTCAGGTTGGAGTTCACCACCGTGTAGAGCCCGGCGTCGCGGGCGTAGCGGATGATCTCGAAGATGTGGGGGTTGAGGAAGGGCTCACCCCAGTTGTAGAGGCGGACCTCGAGGGCGTGCTCCTTCATGAGGTCGATGACGCGCTTGGCCTGGTCCACCTCCATGCGGGCGACCGGCCGGTCCATCTGCCCCGTGCCGGTGGGGCAGAACGGGCACTTGAGGTTGCACCCGCTGAAGGTGTCGAGGTTGAGGATCCAGGGCCGGGAGCGGACGCGGACGCTGCGGGCCTGCCGCTCCTGCTGGGAGAGGATGAAGTTCCGCACCTTGGCTCGCGTCACCACGCCGGAGCCGTACCTGCGCCGCAGGTAGGCGCCCACGGCCCTCTCGCCGACGTACGGCAGGGCGGCCAGCCCGAGGGCGGCCCTCCGGATCAGGGCGTGCGTGCGTGGGTGCATACCCATCTCCGCGCGTTCGGACACCACGCCCCGAGGGTCCTGCGGGAGGGCAGCTTCCCAGCGCATCAGGCGGCCGGCGACCGTGGGCGGATGCCGGGGCCGGCGGCTGCGGGGCGCTCAGCATAGCGGGCGGCGGACCACCGGACCACCCCGTAGCCCGGCAGCGACCCCCTTTCTCCGCGACCTGTTAGCCGTATCGCAGCTCCGCCGTGGGGGCCGGCGGCGGTGTGTCGAACCGGCGGAGGCCGGCCGCCTGGGCCACCACCAGGGCCACATAGGCGGGACTCAGGAGGAGGTAGCGCCGCCAGAGCCGACCGGGGTTGTGAAGGAGCCGGAAGAGCCACTCCAACCCCACGCGCTGGAGGCGCGCCGGCGCCTGCGGCTCCGTGCCCGCGTGGAAGTCGAAGGCCGCCCCCACGGCGATGACGGGCATAGGGAGGAGATCGCGGTACTCGAAGGCCCACACCTCCTGGCGGGGGCATCCCAACCCCACGAAGACCAGGCGCGCCCCGCTCCGGCGGATGTCGCGGGCCACCTCTTCCTTCTCGTCGGGCGTGAGCGTCCGGAAGCGCGATGGCCGGGCGCCGGCCACCTTCAGCCCCGGGAAGCGGCCCTCCATGTTCGCCCTCAGCCGCTCCAGGACCTCCGGCCGGCTCCCGTAGAAGTAGACCGGGAGCCCCTGCCGGGCCGCCTCCGCACAGAGCCGTAGCGTGAGTTCGGGCCCGTAGACCCGCTCCCTCAGCCCGGCGCCGTGAAGCCGGTTCAGCGCCCACCGCACGGGCTGCCCGTCGGGACACACCAGATCCAGGTGGTTGAGGCGGTAGCGGTGGGCATCGTCCAGGACGCCGGTCATCACGCCGTGCACGGCCAGCGCCGACACGGTGAGGGGCCGGCTCTCACGGGCGGCTTCCATCACCCTGCGGACTGCGGCTTCGTAGTCGATGACGTTCACCATGACGCCCACCACGTTCCGCTTTCCCTCGTCGATCACCCCGGATCGCTCCCGATGACGGCGTCCCCTCCGAGCCAGCGGTCGCGATTGGCCTCGTAGATCTCCCGCAGGAGCGCCGGCACGTCGTACTCCAGACGCCACCCGGGATAGTGCGTCCTGAACCTGGTGAGGTCGCTCACGTACCAGATGTGGTCGCCGATCCGGTTGGTGTCCGAGTAGCTCCAGTCGAGCTCCCGGCCGGTGATCTCCTGGCAGAGGTCGATGGCCTCCAGCATGGAGCAGTTGCTCCCGGGTCCGCCGCCGATGTTGTAGACCTCTCCCGCCCGGGGCGCCTGGAAGAACGCGTCGAAGGCACGGATCAGGTCCAGGCTGTGGATGTTGTCCCGGACCTGCTTGCCCTTGTAGCCGAACACCGTGTAGGGGGCGCCGGTGGCGGCGCACTTCATCAGGTAGGCCAGGAATCCGTGGAGCTGGGTGCCGGAGTGGCCGGGACCGGTGAGGCATCCGCCGCGGAAGCAGACGGTACGCATCCCGAAGTAGCGCCCGTACTCCTGAACGAGGGCGTCGGCCGCCAGCTTCGACACGCCGAAGAGGCTGTGAAGCGTTCGGTCCACCGACATCTCCTCGGGGATGCCCCCGGCCCAGGGGTGAGACGGATCCACCTCCCAGCGCGTCTCCCGCTCCACCAGAGGCAGCCGGTTCGGAGTGTCCCCGTACACCTTGTTGGTGGAGCAGAACACGAAGACGGCCTCGGGGGCGTGCCCCCGGACCGCCTCCAGGAGGGCGAGGGTCCCGTTGGCGTTCACGGTGAAGTCGGTGGCGGGATCGCTGGCGGCCCAGTCGTGGGAGGGTTGGGCGGCGGCGTGGATCACCAACTCGATGGCGGCGCCGTACTCCCGGAAGAGGGCCTCCATGGCCGGCGCGTCCCGGATGTCGCGGTCCACGTGGCGGTACCGTGCGCCCAGTTCCTCCTCGAGGCTCCGGCGCTGCCAGACCGTGGAGGCCTCGGGACCGAAGAAGGTCCGGCGCATGTCGTTGTCGACGCCCACCACGTCCATGCCCTTCCGGGCGAAGTAGCGGGCGGCTTCGGAGCCCACGAGTCCGGCGGAGCCGGTGACCACCACGACGGACATCCTCGTCCTTTCGATGCGGAGTTCGGTATCTTGAAGAGTGCGTCCGTGCCCGGACGCCCCGGGCCGGATCGCCCCCAAGTATGGCCCAGACCGCCCTCACCGCAACGACCCGCGCATGGACCTCTCCGTCGTCATCCCCACCTACAACCGCCGCCTCCTCCTCGAGCGGGCGGTGCCCGCCCTGGCGGGCCAGGACGCGGAGGGGATCCGCTACGAGGTGGTGTACGTGGTCAACGGATCCACCGACGGGAGCGTGGAGTTCCTCGAGGAAGCCGCGGCGCGGTGGCCCGGCAGGATCCGCTGGTTCCGGATCGACGCCACCGGCACGCCCGCAGCGCCCCGCAACCGGGGGATCCGCGAGGCCCGGGGTGAGGCGATCCTGATTCTGGACGACGACGTCATCCCCCGATCCCGACCTGGTGCGGCGCCACGCCGAGTTCCACCGCGCCCACCCCGGGCCGCACCAGGTCGGGATCGGGGATGACG
>WGEM01000022.1 GCA_015492755.1 Gemmatimonadota bacterium
CCTCGAAGAGATGCGCGGCGACAACGTGGACCCTGACGAGGTGCCGCCGGGCTACCGTGCCGGCTTCGGCGAGGAGGGTGTGCGGGCGCTGGAGTCGTTCGTCCTGGAGGGCGGGCGGCTCATCACCTTCAGCAGCGCGGGCGACCTCCCCATCAAGACCTTCCACGACTTCCCCGTGGTGAACCTGGTGGAGAACGTCCCCAACACGCGCTTCTGGGCGTACGGATCGACACTTCGCGTGCGGGTGCATGGCGATCACCCTCTGGCGTGGGGGATGCCCGAGAACGCCTACGTGGTCTTCTTCGGTCCCAACCAGGTGTACGGCGTGCGCGGCCTGGATCCCCAGCACCGGGTGAAGCGCGTGGCGTCGTACTGGAAGAAGGACGTGCTCCAGAGCGGGCAGCTGGACGGAGAGGACGTCATCGCCGACAAGGCCGCCATGGTGAGCGTGGACCACGGCGACGGTGAGGTGGTGCTCATCGGCTTCCGCACGCAGCATCGCGCGCAGACGCACGGAACGCTGAAGTTCCTCTTCAACGGGTTGGTGGGCCGGTAGACGGGCCGGGCGCGGACGGCTCCTACCGGAGCCGCCCCGCCAGCTCCACCAGGTGCTGGGGGAGTCCCGTGGATCCGTAGGCGATGGTGCCGTCGGCCTCCACCAGGTAGACCAGCGCGGGGTGGACGATGTCGCCCGTCCTCAGGTCGCGCTCCCGCGCCACGTTCCATGCGTCCAGCGCGCGGTTCACCGCCTCCACCGGTCCGCTCACCACGAAGTCCAGCTCCGGGTCCAGCTCGTACTGCCGCAGGAGCGCCGGGAGGCGGCTCGGTGTGTCGCGCCAGGGATCCAGCGTGAACACGACGATGGAGACGGGCTCTCCGAGTCCCTCCCGCGCGCTGCGGGAGGCGTGCACCACCATGGGGCACACCGTGGCGCAGTGGCCGAAGGCGAAGGTGACGAAGGCGCGCCGGCCCTCCAGGCGCTCCAGCGTGAAGGGTGCGCCCGTCTGATCCACCAGCCCCGCCATGGCGGAGGCGGGCCACGGCCGATCCAGTCGGGGGTACGTCTCCGGGAGGCCGGTGTCGGCCTCTCCGAAGGGGGTGGCCGCGGCGAGTTGCTCCAGCGACGGCTCCGGCAACCGGGCGTCCGACACCCGCCATGCCGCCGCGCCGAGCCCCGTGACGATCACGACGCCCGTGCCCGCCAGAAGTCGCCGTCCCGCGGCGTGGGCGCGGAGGTGGCGGAGCGTGTCGTCCACCTCCCGCTTCCAGCCGGCGTAGAGGGTGAGGAACATCCCCACCGGCTGGCCCACCAGCAGGAGCCAGCCTTTGGCGTCGGGGAGCCCCGACTCCGTGATGTTGAAGCAGACGGCACGGGCCCGGGCGACCCATTCGGGCACGCCGGGGACCGCGAAGAGCGCGAAGCCCCACCAGAGCACCGTCACCGCCAGGATGAACCCGGTGGCCCCGAGGGGCCACCGGTCCACCCTGCGGATCAGCGCCTGTCCCTCCATCGCCTCAACCGATCTGCCACATGGCGCTCAGGAGCTTCCAGTTGGCGAAGTAGTACACCACGAACGCCAGCAGGAAGATGAACACCAGGATCATGGTCCCGGGCATCATCCCCAGCGCGCCGTGCTCTTCCAGCTCCACCTCCTCGGTGGGCAGCTCGGTGAAGGGACGCGTGTACACGCCCGGCGGAACGCTCCCCGCCAGCGCCGCGTCGGTGCAGTCCTCACCCAGCGGCTTGCCGAAGAACACCGAGACCACGGTGATGAGGATGTACATGGCGCCACCGACGGCCGCCAGAATCCCCCCCAGCGCCATGATGCCCAGCATGAGGTCCACGGCGGGGGAGTAGGCCACCGTGAAGGGCGCTTGCTGGAAGGTGATGTCCCAGTGCCGCCGCGGCACGCCGAAGGTGCCGGCGAAGGTCATGGCCATGCTGAAGATGAGCATGCCGATACTGAAGACGTACGGCTGCCAGCGCGCCATTCCGTAGAACGCCACCCGCTTCCGGAAGATCAGCGGGATCACGTAATAGGTGACGCCCATGAAGGCCATGGCCGTGCCCGCCACCACCGTGGCGTGGAAGTGGCCGGGAATGCGCAGCGTGTTGTGGGCGATGATGTTGATCTGCTCGGTGCCGAAGGTGACGCCGGTGATGCCGCCCACGAAGCCGAAGACCACCAACGAGAGGCAGAGCGCGCTGAATCCCGGGTCACCCCAGGGCGCCCGACGGAGCCAGCCGAAGATGCCCTCGGTGAAGCCGCGGAGTCGCATCCCCATCTCCACGCCCGCCGGTACCGTGAAACCGTGCAGCATGGACGCCAGCACCGCCATGTACATGAAGTACGAGGTGTTCACCACCTTCCAGGCGGGTCCGAAGCCCGGGTCCACCAGGAGGTGGTGCGCCGACGCCATGGAGATGAAGAGGATGTAGAGGACGAAGGCCGTGCGGCTGATCTTCTCATTCACCACCACGGCGCCCACGGTGAGCGCGCCCAGCAGATACCAGATGGCCACCATGGCCGCCACGTTGATCTGCTGCGACGAGTGCCCCAGGCCCCACCAGACCAGCCGGTACACCTGGGGGTCCACGGTCATCCAGTCGGCGTTGATGGACCAGATGAAGGTGGGGATGTAGATGGCGGCGCCGTGGGCCAGCGTGATGGCGGCGATGATGGCGGCGGTGAGGGCGCCGAAGGTCACCAGCGGAACCGACCCGGTGTAGGTCTTCTCCCGCTTCGCCACCACCAGCGTCGCGAAGAAGAGGCTCACCACCAGGATGGCGCCCACGGCGAAGAGGATCACGCCGCCGTAGAAGGCCGGGTGCGCGCGGAGCGGCACGTAGGACGTGAAGAGGACGTCCGCCCGTCCGGTGAACATCGTCCACTCCACCAACCCCGCGCCCACCACCATGAGCGCGAAGGCCAGCCACCCTACCTTCGGTGCCGCCACCCGGCTGTTCAGGAGCACCGCGCTGGCGAAGTAGAGCACCGCCATCTCGAAGAACAGGATGAAGAAGATGAGCATATTCATCCCGTGGATGGTGAGCCAGCGGTAGAAGTCCACCGCTTCCAGGAGGTGCACCGCCTGCCAGCGGGTGAGGAGTACCAGGACCGCCGCGATCCCGCCGATGAGGAGCGCCACGGTGGCCACCACGGCGTTGGCCTTGATGAGCGCGTCGGCGTCCTTGTGGACCTTGAGTCCCGTGGTGGGGCAGATGCGGAAGGCGCCCGCTGCCGGGGCGCCGGTGGCCACGTCGCTCATTGCGCACCTCCCGCGGGCGTCACGATCACCTTGCCCACCATGAGATGGTGGCCCACACCGCAGAACTCGTTACAGACGATGCGGTAGTCGCCGGCCTCGGTGGGGGTGACGCGCAGGCCGTAGTCGTAGCCCGGCACGACCTGGAAGTTCACGTTGAAGGGGTAGAGGTTGAACCCGTGGTTCACGTCCAGCGACGAGAGGTGCAGCGTATACTCCGCACCCTGCTCCAGCTGGAGGATGGGCGTCCACTGCCACATCTGACCCAGGAGGTACACGTCGCTTCCCGGCGGCGGCGCCACCACAGGGATGCCGTTCTCCGTGCCCACCTGGTAGTCGGCGATGAACTGCTGGACGCGGGCGAAGTAGTCCTGAGGGTCCACCTTCGCCCGGATGCCGGTGGGGTTCTGTCCCCCGCGCAAGTGCCAGAAGGGCATCATGGCGAAGAGCACCATGCACCAGATGAAGGCGATGGTGACCCAGACCTTCTCCGACCTGTGCGCGGGCTTCCACCAGACGCCCTGAGGTGGGGTTACGCCTGTCGTATGCATCGTGCCTCCCGGTCAGGGCAGGGTGGCCGTGGGGAGGCGCATCACCTCCACAAGGCCCCATGCGGTGAAGAGGACGAACATCACGAGCAGGCCCAGAATGAGGAGAAGGAACGGCCTGTCGTAGAGCCGCTGGAGGAAGGGGATCTCCTCCGGTGGGCCGCTTCCTGGTGCGGGTTCGGTCATCTCTGGCCTCCGAGTGATGGGAACGGGAACGAAACTGGAGTCGCTCGGAACCGCGAGGGGAGGGTCTCGGGGGCCGGTCCGGCCGGATGCTGTGGTGTCAGGTCATGGTGGTGGCTCCGCTCTGCGCCAGATCGGCCAGCGTGGTTTCTTTGAAGAAGCGACGCACCTGCGCGGCGGTGGCCTGCCAGCGTTCGTGCGCCGCACAGGGGTTCGCGTCGGTGCACTCCGCCCGGCCCAGCAGGCAGCGCGAGCCGGCGAGGACGTCATCGAAGAGGTCCACGATCTCGGCCAGCTTCACCTGTTCGGCGGCGTTTGCCAGTCGGAAGCCGCCGCGGGGGCCCCGGGTGGACTCCAGCAGACCTGCCCGCGCCATGGCGTGGAGGATCTTGGATAGGTAGTTCCGGGGCACGTCCAGCGCTCCGGCGATGTCGTCCACCCGGGCGAGTTCCGGGCCGTCATGGCGCGCGAGGAAGAGGGCGGCCTTCACGGCGTACACGGCAGTCTGCGAGAGGATCACGGTGTGGTGGGACCTCCCATGGGGCCGGGGTTGCCAGTCCATTCCGATCAATTATCATGATGATATGAATAATACGGTGACGGGGCAAGGGGCGCGCCGGAGCGCGGTGACGGCGGTGCAGCGGGTGGGGCGGCGAGCCCTCGCGCGTCTGGACGCCTTCTTCAACCGCCTCTACACGTGGCGATACAACCCCCTCTACCACACCGGTGCACTGGTGGTGGCCGCCTTCGTGGTGCTGGTGGTGACGGGGCTCTACCTCCTCCTCTTCTACCGCATCAGCGCGCCCCACGCCTCGGTGGAGCGGGTGGCGGGCCAGGTGTGGCTCGGTCGATGGATCCGGGGGGTGCACCGCTACGCGTCGGACCTGGCGCTGGTGGCCACCGCGGTGCACGCCTTCCGGATGTTCGTGCAGGATCGCCTGTGGGGACCGCGGGCGCTGGCGTGGATCTCCGGCGTCGTGCTGGTGGGCATCTTCTTCCTGTGCGGGTGGACGGGCTACGTCATGGTCTGGGACACCTACGGCCAGCTCCTGGCGGCGGAAGGCGCGCGGCTCTTCGATGTCCTGCCGCTCTTCTCCGAGCCCATCAGCCGCACCTTCGTGGGCGGGGCGCCCATGCCTCGCGCCTTCTTCTTTTTGAACCTCTTCGCCCATATCGCGGTGCCGGTGGGGCTGGCGCTCTTCCTCTGGATTCACGTCTCGAGGCTGGCGCGTACCTACCTGCTCCCTCCTCGCCCGCTCCTCTGGACCACCGTGGGGCTCCTGGTGGCGCTGGCCGTCCTCTGGCCTGCGCCGCTGGGGCGGGAAGCCGATCTCCTTCGAGTGCCGGCGGAGATGCCCTTCGACGTGCTCTACGGGTTCTGGATCCCGGTGGTGCGCGCGGTGCCGGTGGGCGTCTTCTGGGGGTTGGGCCTGGCGGCGGTGGGGTTCCTCATGGCGCTCCCCGTCGTGGCGCGTCCGCCGGAGGAAGCGGCGCCGCCGCCGTCGTACGTCCATCCCCGGTACTGCACAGGGTGCGAGCAGTGCTACCACGACTGCCCGTACGAGGCCGTCCGCATGGTGCCTCGCACGCAGGTGGAGGGCCCGGACGCGGAGGGGCGGTCACGGTTCGTGGGGCTCGTGGATCCGGAGAAGTGTGTGAGCTGCGGAATCTGTTCGGGTTCGTGCGCCCCCATGGGTGTGGGGCCCGCCGGCCGCACCGGACGTGACCAGGTCGCCGAGGTGCGACGCTTCATCGAGGAACGCGCGCCCGGCCCGGAGGACGTGGTGGTGGTGGGTTGCACCAGGTCGGCGGCGGGCTGGGGCGTCGCCGACGTGGCGGGCGCGCCGGTGTTCGCCGTGGACTGCGCCGGCAGCCTCCACAGCTCGGTGGTGGAATACCTCATCCGGGCGGGCGTGGGCGGCGTCCTGGTGGCGGCGTGCCCGCCGCGGGACTGCTGGACCCGCGAGGGGGTGCAGTGGATGGAGGCCAGGCTCTACGAGGGGCGCGAAGCCGAGCTGAAGGATCGGGTGGACCGACGCCGCCTCCGGGTGGTCTACGCTGCGGAGGCCGAACTTCCGCTCCTGCAACCGAGGGTGGAGCGCTTCCGGGCACAGATGCGGGCACTGGGGCGGGCACTGGGTGAGCGGACGATCGAGATCGACACCACGTGCGATGTGCCCGAGGTGTCCGTGGCGGAGGAGGTGGTTCGATGAAGGACGCTGCGCGGGTGGCGCTGGGCGTGGCACTGGCGGCGGCGCTCGCCGCCGGCACGGCGTGGACGTCGCGCGTTCCGGTGACGCTGGACGAGGGTGACTACGCCCATGTGCGGTTGTCGTGGCGCGTGGACGGCGTGACGCTGGAGGCGTGCAGGGAACTGAGCCCCGAGGAGCTGGAGCGGCTTCCGGTGCATATGCGCAACCCGCAGGCGTGCGTCGGCACCAAGGCGCCCTTCGAGCTCAGGGCGCGGTTGGGTGAGCGCGAGGTGATGGACACCATCCGCCCCGCGGGAGCCCGGGGGGACCGGCCCATCTCCGTCTTCCGGGAACTCCGCCTTCCCCCCGGGGCGGTGGAGGTGGACGTCACCTTCGACGCGCTCCTTCCGGATACCGCCGCGAGGCCCGCCGACGCGGCGGCGCACTATCGATGGAACGCCGTCGTGGAGCTGGAGCCGGGCGAGGTGGCGCTCCTCACCGTGGACGAGGATGGACGCGCGGTGATCCTCACGCCCGGGAGCGGCTCGTGAGTCGCGCGTATGCCCTCATCGTCTGGGTGCACGTCCTTTCGGCGCTCATTTGGCTGGGCGGGATGATCTTCTTCGCTCTGACGGCGCCGGTGCTCCGCACCGTCCGGGACGACGCCGTCCGCGCCGCGCTCTTCGACGCGCTGGGTCGCCGCTTCCGAACCGTGGGATGGATCTGTATCGCCGCGCTCCTGGTGACGGGGGTGGCCCAGCTTCAGATCCGCGGCTGGTGGGGGTGGGACGTGTGGGGCGATGCGGCGTTCTGGCGCACACCACTGGGTGCCGCGCTGGCCTGGAAACTGGGATTGGTGATGTTCATGCTGGGGGTGCAGGCGGCGCACGACTTCCGCGTCGGTCCCGCGGCGGGGCGCGCCACGCCGGGCACGGGAGAGGCCCGCCGGCTCCGTCGCCGGGCCGCGTGGCTGGCCCGGATCAACGCACTGGCGGGCCTGGCGCTGGTGTACGTGGCAGTCCGTCTCGCCCGCGGCGGGTAGCCGACGGCTGCGACGCGGAAGGTCAGTCGCCGAGGCGACCCTCCGCCACGGCGCGCAGCACGTCGTTCGACGTCACGATCCCCACGAGCTGATCCTCCTCCACCACCACCGCCCGGTGAATACGGCCCCGCACCAGGAACTCGGCGAGCTCCGTGAGGGGTAGGTCGGGTGGAACCGTGAACGACACGTCCGTCATGATCTCCGCCACCATGACGGTGTCGAAGTCGCTCTCGGGCACAGACTCCAGGAAGCTCCGCACCGCGAAGGGCGACTGCTCCGGGAGGAAGAAGTCGTAGGGGTCGGTCTCCACCGCATCTGCGTCCGCCTCGTCCAGGTCGTCCACGCCTCCCGCCTCGGCACGCAGCATGTCGGCGGTGAGGTGTACGCCGGTGCCCTCCGCCGCCAGGCGCACCAGATCGGTCTGGGAGACCACGCCCACCAGACGCCCCACCTCGTCCACCACCGGGACGCCGCTGATCTCCTCGTCTGCCAGGACTCTGGCAAGCTCACGGGCGGTGGTGTCCGGCCCCACGGTGACCACGTCCGTCTGCATGATGTCTCGTACGGCGGCCATCAGGCCTCCTCGGTCCGGGGGGGACGGTAGAGGAGCACCGGCACATGGGCGCCCCGTACCACCTTGTCGGCGACACTTCCCAGCACCAGCCGGCTCAGCCCTTCCCGGCCGTGCGTCGCCATGGCGATGAGGTCGCACCCCACCGCCTCGGCCTCCCGCAGGATGCCGTAACCCGGCTGACCGTCCACCAGGACGGAGGTGGTCACCTGAAGCCCCCGGCGCCGCATGCGCTCGGCGCACTCTTCGAGGTACTCCGCCGCGGCCTGGCGTGCCTCCTCCACCAGGGCCTGATTCATCTGCACGGTGTGCGGGAGGTAGGGGCTGGCGATCTCCATGGGAAACGTGACCACCCGCGTCAGGTGGTACGCGGCGTCGAAGAGCTCCCCGAACTCCACCGCGTGGGCCAGCGCCGCCTCCGAGAGGTCGGAGCCGTCCAGCGGCACGAGGATGGTGCGGAAGCGCGGTGCCTCCGAGGGATCGGGCTGCGCGTCCTCCTCCGGCCGTACCAGGATCACCGGCCGGTCGGTGCGGTGGATGAAGGCGTCGGCGACGCTCCCAAGCCATGCTCGCGAGAGCATGCCGCGGCCGTGGGTGGCCATCACCACCACGTCGGCCTTCTCCTCCCGCGTCTCGCGGTGGAGTTCGTCCACCACGTGGCCGCTCAGGAGCGCCGTCGTGACCGACCCACCCGCCTCGGGCGCCACCCGCTCCGCCACCTTCTCCAGGTACTCCTGGGTCCACGCGCGCGCCGCCGTCTCCCACTCGTCGTACGCGAACGAGGGGATGGGCTCCAGCACGGAGACCAGGTGGAGCTCCGCGCCCGTCTTACGGCTCAGCTCGAGCGCCAGGGGAAGCGCCGCTTCTCCGAACGTCGAGCCGTCGAGTGGTACGAGAATCTTGGTATACATGGTGCCTCCCGATGGTGTACATTCTCGGAGCCGTGTCGGTTTCGGGCTGTCGGGCACCTCGCGCGCACCGTCGCGGGGGATGCTTCGGGGAGCCTGTGGGAGATTTGCCTACATCCTGGTGCGAAACGGGGGACCCGTGCTGTCCAACGAGGAATTCCGCGCCGTCTTCGACGCCTCCCCCGACGGCATGCTCATCGTGGGTGAGGACGGCCGCATCCTGGCGGCGAACCGGCAGTGCCGCGCCCTCTTCGGCTACGAGCCGGCGGAGCTGGAGGGCCAGGAGATCGAACTGCTGGTGCCCGAGGCGGAACGCGAGGCCCACACCCGTCACCGGGGCCAGTACGTGCGGCATCCCCATCCGCGCCCCATGGGTGTGGGGCTGAACCTCCAGGGCCGCAGAAAGGACGGGACCACCTTCCCCGCCGAGATCAGCCTGAGTCCGCTGCGTACCGACGGGGGGCTCCGGGTGATCTGCGCCGTGCGCGACGTGACGCTCCAGAAACGGCTGCAGAGCTTCTCCGAAGCGGCGCTCCGCGCCACGGAGGAGGAACGGCAGCGCATCGCCCGCGAACTCCACGACGACACGGCGCAGCGCCTGGCCCGGGGCCTCCGACCACCGGAGCTGGAAGACGCCGGCCTGTCGGCGGCGCTCCTGGCCCACTTCCGGAATGTGGAGGAGGGCACGGGCTTTCGGGTCCAGGCGCACCTCGAACCCGTGGATGGGTATCTGGATCTGACGGAGAAGCTGGCCCTGTACCGCATCGTGCAGGAGGCGCTCTCCAACGCCCGCCGCCACGCGGGTATCGAGGAGGCGAAGGTGCGCGTATTCCGTGAGGACGGCTATGTGGTGGCGGAGGTGCGGGACGACGGGCGGGGGTTCGTCTCGGTGGGACTGGCGGGAGACGGACGGGGACTCGGCCTCGTGGGGATGCACGAACGCGCCGCCATGATCGGTGCCGGCCTGAGTGTCGACAGCCACCCGGGGGAGGGCACCGTGGTGCGGGTGGCGATACCCATCGAAGGAGACGACGAAGGATGAAACCCATCCGGGTCCTGCTGGTGGACGACCACGCGATGTTCCGCGCCGGGATCAAGGCGCTGCTGGAAGCCGAGGGGAAGGTGGAGGTGGTGGGTGAGGCCTCCAGCGGTGACGAGGCGGTGGACAAGGTGCGGGAGTTGAAGCCCGACGTGGTGGTCATGGACCTCTCCATGCCCGGCTCCAACGGGCTCGAGGCCACCCGCCGCATCGCGGCGCTGGAGCTGGACACCAAGGTCCTGGTGCTCACCGTACACGCCGAGGAGGAGTACCTCGTCCCCGTGGTGGAGGCGGGCGCCAGCGGGTACCTCACCAAGACCAGCGCCGACACCGACCTGATGGAGGCCATCAAGGTGGTGGCCCGCGGTCAGGTCTTCCTTCCCCCGAAGGCCACCACGCTGCTCCTGCAGCGCTACAAGGCGGCGGAAGAGGATGAGCAGGCGGGGTTGCACCTCCTCAGCACCCGCGAGCAGGAAGTCCTGGCGCTCACCGCAGAGGGCTACAGCTCCAGGGAGATCGGTAAGAAGCTCTTCATCAGCCCCAAGACGGTGGACACGTACCGCTCGCGCATCATGGACAAGCTGGGCCTCAGCCACCGCAGCGAGCTGGTCCGTTTCGCGCTCCGGGTGGGTCTCCTGAAGGAGATGTAGCCGGCCCTCCCCCCCGCGCGTCGTCCGGCACCACCCCGCGGCTTGACAGCTCCTACCCGCCGGTTTAGTGTAGCCTAAATTCTGGTTTTAGGATCACCTAAATCGCGAGTGTCGCCGATGTACGACGCCGATTTCCGCCGCACGGGCCGGCACGCACCCCCCGCGCGCACGGCCGGGGAGGAGGTCACCGTGGAGGGGCGCCCCCGCATCGCCGTCGCCGGTCTCGCGGTGATGACGGTGCTCCCGCTCCTCGTCGGATGCGACGTCCTGGCGCCCGACGCCCCTCCGGAAGAGACGGTGCTGGACGGCACCATCGACGGACTGACTCCGGCCCAGGTGCGTCGGCACTTCGTGGGCGACGAGGAGTTCGCCCGCCGGTTCTCCGTGGCCGACGGCCTCGGACCCGTCTTCGTGGCGGCGTCGTGCGAGCAGTGTCACGTGGGCGACGCCAAGGGACACCCCGTCTTCAACCTCACCCGCTTCGGTCGGATGGGGCCCCACGGCTTCGACCCGCTGCGTGCCCTCGGAGGACCCCAGCTCCAGCACCGCGCCGTGCCCGGCTATCCGCCGGAGGTCATCCCCGCCGAGGCCACCGGCGTGGCGGCCTTCACCCCACCGGCGGTGACGGGGCTGGGCTACCTCGACGCCGTTCCCGACGCAACGCTCCTGGCGCTGGCGGACCCCGACGACACCGACGGCGACGGCATCAGCGGTCGGGTGCAGCTCCACGAGCGAACGCCCTTCCTGGATGAGGTGGTGGCGCTGGAGCGGCAGGGACGGCCCGACCCCTCCACGCACGGCACGCTGGTGGACGGCCGCTACTACATCGGCCGCTTCGGAAAGAAGGCGCTGGCGGTGAATCTGCTCCAGCAGACGGTGGGGGCGTACCTGCAGGATATGGGCATCACCAGCGACCTGCTGCCCGAGGACCTCTTCAACCCGGCGGCGGGCACCCGCGCCTCCGACGGCGTAGCCGATCCCGAGGTATCCAGCGGCGCGGTGGCGGATGTGGTGTTCTACCTGAAGACCCTACGCGCACCCTCGCGGCGGAACGCGGACGCTCCCGACGTGGTGGCGGGGGAGCGCATCTTCCAGGAGATCGGGTGCGCCGCCTGCCACCTTCCCACGTTGCGCACCGGGCCCTTGGAGATCGCCGTGCTGGACCGGGTGGAGTTCCACCCCTACACCGACCTCCTCCTCCACGACATGGGTCCGGAGCTGGATGACGGATACACCGAAGGAATCGCGCTCACGTCGGAGTGGCGCACACCACCGCTCTGGGG
>WGEM01000023.1 GCA_015492755.1 Gemmatimonadota bacterium
GGGGAAGCGGGATGAGCCGGTCCAGGAGCTCCCGGTAGTGCTCCACGTAGGCCTCGGTGGTGTACTGCCGCTCAGCGCGCTCGCGGGCGGCCCGGCTCAGGCGGTCCTGCAACTCCGGATCGGACATGAACCGGCGGAGGACCCGCTCCAGGTCGTCCACGTTCCCGGAGCGGAAGAGGAGACCGTCCACATCGTCCTGAATGACGTGGGGGATCCCGCCGGCGGTGCTCCCGATGCGGGCGCGCTGCAGGAAGGCGGCCTCAAGGAGGACGCGGCCCATCCCTTCGGAGCGCGATGGGAGCACGATGGCCCGGGCCCGCTTCATGCGGCGGGCGAGCTCCGCGGGGGGGAGCGGGCCCAGGAACTCCACCCGGTCGCGGGGGAACTCGGCCTCCTGCGCCGACTCCTCGATGCGCCATCCCACGACGACCAGCCTCCAGCCGGGGAAGTCCTCCGAGACCCGGCGGAAGGCCTCCAGCAGGAGGTCCACACCCTTCAGGAGGTACGGGTGGCCCACGAAGATGAAGGCGTCCTCCGGCGCTTCTTCGGGGACCCGGGTCCACAGGCCGGTGTCCACCAGGTCGTGGAATGCGTAGCGCGGCGGCCGGGACACGTCCACCTGGAAGCCCACGAGCTGGTCCGGATAGAGCAGCTTCACGGCGTGGGCCCGGCGGAGGATGAACGAGCCCAGGCGGAGCATCTTCCGCTGGCGGGCCGCCGCCTCCTCGGGAGGGCTGTCAATGAAGGTGTCGGGATGGCCGTAGACGCCGTTCACTTCGCAGACGAACCGCGCTCCGGTGAGGAGCCGGATGAGGAACCCGGCGATACCGCTCTGGAACGGATCGTAGGTGATGACCACCAGGCGGCGGCCGCGGATCCACCGGGCCCGCAGCGCCCGGCCCACCAGCGTGGCCAGGTACAGGATGCGCCGGTGCAGCGGCCGCTCGTACGGCATCTCGTAGCTCTTCACCAGGTAGCGCCCCACCCGGAGCTCCCGCTCCCTGTCTCCCCAGGTGAGGATCTCGCCCTCGCAGATGCGGTCGAAGGCCCCGGCGAAGTGGGCGAGGTGGTCCTCGATGCTGTAGACGGGTCCGTTGCGGATGATGATCAGGTACGGACTGCCCCGGCCGGCCATGATCAGGACCGCCCTTCGGCCAGATCGGCCGTCAGGGCGCGGATCACGCCGTCATCGATCTCCCACGTCTCGTCGGCGAGGCCCCGGATGGCCGGCTGGTGGGAGATGGCCAGGACGGTGAGGCGGCCCTTGAGCTCGGCGATGGCGGTGCACACCTCCTGCTCCGACGCCGAGTCCAGCGCCGTGGTGGGCTCATCCAGGATGAGGAGGCTCGGATCGCGCACCAGCGCCCGGGCGATGGCGAGACGCTGCGCCTGCCCCCCGGAGAGGTTCGCCCCGCCCTCGCCGATGGGCTGGTGGATCCCTTCCGGGAGCGCCGAGACGAACTCCCAGGCACTGGCCCTCCGGAGGGCGACCAGCACCTCGTCTTCGGTGACGTCCGGGGCGCCCAGGGTGATGTTCGCGAGAACCGTGTCGCTGAAGAGCATGGGGCTCTGGGGCACGTAGCCGATGGAGCGCCGCCACTTGCGGATGTCCAGGTCCCGGAGGTCCGTGCCGTCCACCAGGATCCTCCCCCGGTCCGGATGGAGGAGCCCGGTGATGAGGTCCGTGAGGGTGGTCTTGCCGGCCCCGGAGGGTCCCACCAGCGCCACGAACCTGCCGGCGTGGAGCACCGCGCTGGCGCCCCGGAAGACCACGTGGTCCTCGAAGGCGAAATGGACGTCCTCCACCTCGACGCGATCCTCGAAGTGCGGATCCTTCAGCGGGCCGGCGTGGGTCCACCGCTCCCGCGCGGACTCGGCGGCCTCGATGTGCTCCATGAGCGACCGGAACGAGTTCTCGCCTACGGCGACGGAAACCCAGCGCTGCTGCATGTTCGTGATGCTGGTGACCGCCCGGTAGAAGAGCATGGCCAGCACCATCAGCGAGGTGGATCCGATGGTGGTGATGGTCAGCGTCGCCCACAGCCCGAAGCAGAGCGCCGCCACCAGCATGGGCTCCCGGGCTTTCTTGAGGAGCTCGGTGGAGGCGATCTCACGGCGCTGGGCGTGGAAGAACTCCCGCGTCTGCTCTTCCAGGCGGGGGAGGAGGTACTCCTCCATCCCC
>WGEM01000024.1 GCA_015492755.1 Gemmatimonadota bacterium
AACGGGCCGGGCCGCGTGCCGGCGGTGCGGCAGGCGGTCGTGCTGGCAGGCGGGCGGGGCACGCGCCTGGGTGCGGTCACCCGCGACACACCGAAGCCGCTCCTTCCGGTGGCGGGCCGTCCATTCCTTGAATGGCTCCTCCTGCTGCTGGCGGAGCAGGGCGTGGAGGAAGCCGTGCTCACCGTGGGATACCGTGCCGACGCGTTCCGCGGATGGCGCGCATCGGCGGACCCGCCGGTGAAGGTGGCCCTGGTGGAGGAGGACGAGCCGCTGGGCACGTGGGGCGCGGTGCCGCGGCTGCTGGACCGTCTGGATCCGGTCTTCGCGCTCCTGAACGGCGACACGATTCTGGATGTGCCGCTCCGGCGCCTGGCGGCCGTGCTCTCCGAGGCGGGAACCGGTGCCGCCATGGCGCTTCGCCGCGTCGACGACGCGAGCCGCTTCGGCGCCGTGGAGCTGGATGGACCCCGGGTGGTGGCCTTCCGGGAGAAGGCGGAGACGGGCCCCGGCTGGATCAACGGCGGCGTCTACCTCATGCGCCGTGAGGTGGCGGCGCGATTCCCCGGACCCGGCCCCATGTCGGTGGAGCGCGACGTGCTGCCCGCGCTGGTGGAAGGAAGGGAGCTTGCCGCCCTCGAGGTGGACGGGTTCTTCCTGGATATCGGAGTACCGGACACGTACGACGCGGCACAGCGCCTGGTGCCGGCGTGGTGGCAGAGCAGGGGGCAATCCGCGCCGAGGGGAGGCGCCTGACATGGCCCGATTCCAGTTGATCTCTCCTCACGAGCCGGCGGGCGACCAGCCGCGGGCCATCGCGGAACTCACCGAGGGGCTGGCGCGGGGGGCCCGCAGCCAGGTGCTCCTGGGTGCCACCGGCACGGGGAAGACGTTCACGATGGCGCACGTCATCGCGGCGCACGGCCGCCCCACGCTGGTGATGTCGCACAACAAGACGCTGGCGGCGCAGCTCTACGGGTAGTTGAAGGCCCTCTTCCCGCACAACGCGGTGGAATACTTCATCTCCTACTACGACTACTACCAGCCGGAGGCCTACGTCCCCGCCACCGATACCTACATCGAAAAGGACGCCTCCATCAACGAGGACATCGAGCGACTCCGACTCCGGGCGACCTCCTCGCTGGTGGAGCGCGAGGACGTCGTCGTGGTGGCGTCGGTCTCGTGCATCTACGGGCTGGGCAATCCCGCCGACTACCGCAAGCTCATGCTCCACCTCGAGGTGGGGGAGGAGCGGCCTCGACGGGAGATCCTCAAGGCGCTGGTGGACATCCAGTACCGGCGCAACGACTACGTCTTCGAGCGGGGAACCTTCCGTGTCCGGGGAGACACGGTGGAGATCTTCCCGGCCTACGAGGAACAGGCCATCCGGGTGGAACTCTGGGGCGACGAGGTGGAGCGCATCACACGGTTCGACCCACTCACCGGGGAGGCCATCACGCAACTGGAGCGGACCGCCATCTATCCTGCCAGCCACTATGTCACGGAGCGTGCCACCATCGAGGAGATGGCCCCGGAGATCCGTCGTGAACTGGAGGAGCAGGTGGCGCGCTTCCGTGCGGAAGGGAAGCTGCTGGAGGCGCAGCGTCTGGAGCAGCGCACCAACTTCGACCTGGAGATGATGCTGGAGATCGGCACCTGCCCCGGCATCGAGAACTACTCGCGCTATACCAGCCGGCGCCGGCCGGGCGAGCGCCCCGCCTGCCTCCTGGACTACTTCCCGGACGACTTCCTGGTGGTGGTGGACGAATCCCACGTCTCCATCCCGCAGATCCACGGGATGTACCGGGGGGATCGGTCCCGGAAGCTCACCCTCATCGAACACGGCTTCCGTCTTCCTTCGGCGCTGGACAACCGTCCGCTCCGCTTCGAGGAGTGGTGGGAGCTGGTACCGAAGGCGGTGTTCGTCTCCGCCACCCCCGGAGATTGGGAGCTGGAGCAGTCCGGCGGTGTGGTGGTGGAGCAGATCATCCGGCCCACCGGACTGGTGGATCCCGAGGTGGAGGTGCGTCCGGTGAAGGGGCAGGTGGACGATCTCCTGGCGGAGATAAGGGAGCGCGAGGCGCGGGGGGAACGGGTGCTGGTGACCACGCTCACCAAACGGATGGCGGAGGACCTCACGGAGTACCTGCAGTCGGTGGGCGTGCGGGTGCGCTACATGCATTCGGAGGTGGACGCCATCGAGCGCATGTCCATCCTGCGCGCGCTCCGGTTGGGCAGGATCGACGTCCTGGTGGGCATCAATCTCCTCCGGGAGGGGCTGGACCTTCCGGAAGTGTCGCTGGTGGCCATCCTGGACGCCGACAAGGAGGGCTTCCTGCGGGACGCCCGCTCCCTCATCCAGACGGTGGGGCGCGCCGCCCGCAACGTCCGCGGCCGCGCCATCATGTACGCCGACACCGTCACCGAGTCCATGCGCCGCTGCATCGACGAGACGAACCGGCGCCGCGAGATCCAGCTCGCCTACAACAGGGAGCACGGGATCGTGCCGGAAACCATCCGCAAATCGGTGGAGGAGATCGAGTTCTCCACCCGGGTGGCGGACGCCCGCGGCGCCCCGGCGCGGATCTCGGAGCCCGCCGCAACCTATGCCGATGAGTTCAACCGCGAGGAGTACATCAAGATCCTGCAGAAGGAGATGGAGGAAGCCGCCGAGGCTCTCGATTTCGAGCGCGCTGCGCTGCTGCGGGACCAGCTCTTCGAACTGAAGGCGGCGCGGTGACGGCGGTTGCCCGTGCGCCTGGTGGACCCGTACGCTCCCCCGTGGTAACGTTGGGCGCCGCAGGTCTCCCCTCCTTTTCTCGAACCCGACCCCGTCCAGCATGAACGTTGCGGTCATCGGCTCCGGCTACGTGGGCCTGGTCCTCGGCGCGTGCCTCGCCGAGTCGGGCAACGACGTCATCTCCGCCGACATCGACGAAGCGAAGGTGACCCGCCTCAACCGGGGCGAGGTGCCCATCTACGAGCCGGGGCTGGAGCCCCTCATCCGCTCCAACCTGGCTGCGGGACGCCTCCGCTACACCACCGACGTCGCCGAGGCGGTCCGGGCGTCGAAGGTCATCTTCATCGCCGTGGGTACGCCGCCCGGGGAGGACGGGTCGGCGGATCTGAAGCACGTGCTGGAGGTGGCGGAGGCCATCGGGATGGCCATGAACGACGAGAAGATCGTCGTCACCAAGAGCACCGTCCCGGTGGGGACGGCCGGGAAGGTTCGGAAAGCCATCGAGCGACACACGTCACTTCCGGTGCACGTCTGCTCCAACCCGGAGTTCCTGAAAGAGGGCGCGGCGGTGGACGACTTCATGAAGCCCGACCGCGTCGTGCTTGGGGTGGACTCCGAGTACGCCGGCGAGGTGCTCAGCGACCTGTACGCCCCGTTCGTCCGCCGGAGCGGGGAGATCCTCCTCACCGACGTCCCGTCGGCGGAGATCACCAAGTACGCGGCCAACGCCATGCTGGCCACCCGCATCAGCTTCATGAACGCCGTCGCCCAGCTCTGCGAGGAGGCGGGGGCCGACGTGGACGCGGTACGTCGGGGCGTGGGTTCGGACGCCCGCATCGGACCGGCGTTTCTCTACCCGGGCGTGGGGTACGGCGGGTCCTGCTTCCCCAAGGACGTGAAGGCGCTGGCGCGCACGATGCGCGAGCTGGGCGCCGACGCCTCCATCGTGGAAGCGGTGGAAGCGGTGAATGAACGGCAGAAGCGCGTGCTCCTGGAGCGCCTCGTGGCGTGCCTGGGAGAGGATCTCTCCGGCCGCCGGATCGCGGTATGGGGCCTGGCGTTCAAGCCCAACACCGACGATATGCGGGAAGCGCCCTCCCTCGTCACCATCGAAGGCGTGCTGGAGCGTGGCGGGAGCGTGGTGGCGCACGACCCCGTGGCCATGGAGGAAGCCAGGAAGCACCTGGGGGACCGGATCCGGTACGCGCGTTCCAACTACGACGCGCTGGAGGGTGCCGACGCGCTGGTGATCCACACCGAATGGCACCCCTACCGCCACCCCGACTTCGGCCGGATGCGGGAGGCGCTTCGTCGGCCGTTGGTTCTGGACGGCCGCAACCTCTACGATCCATGGAAGATGGCCGCACAGGGCTTCGAATACCGTTGCATCGGGCGGCCCTACGTCCCGCCGCAGGAGGCTGGCTGATGCGCGTGCTCATCACCGGCGCCGCCGGTTTTCTCGGGTCCCATCTGGCGGAGCGCTTCCTCCACGACGGCCACGAGGTGGTGGGGGTGGACAACTTCATCACGGGTTCGCGAGAGAATCTGAAGCCGCTGGAGGCACACGCCGGCTTCACCTTCGTCGAACACGACATCTCCGAGCCGTTCTTCCCGGAAGGAGAACTGGATGGCGTCCTCCACTTCGCGTCTCCGGCGAGTCCGGTGGACTACCTGGAGATCCCCATCCAGACGTTGAAGGTGGGGAGCCGCGGCACCCACCACACCCTGGGCATCGCGCTGGCGAAGAAGGCGCGTTTCCTTCTGGCCTCCACCTCGGAGGTGTACGGCGATCCTCAGGTGCATCCGCAGCCCGAGAGCTACTGGGGGCACGTCAATCCCGTGGGCGTGCGGGGGTGCTACGACGAGGCGAAGCGCTTCGCCGAGGCCATGACCATGGCGTACCACCGACATCACGGTGTGGACACCCGCATCGTACGCATCTTCAACACCTACGGGCCCCGGATGCGCCCGGGTGACGGACGGGTGGTGTCCAACTTCATCGTACAGGCGCTGCAGGGGGAGCCCCTCACGGTCTACGGCGACGGCTCGCAGACCCGCTCCTTCTGCTACGTGGACGACGAGGTGGAGGGGATCTACCGCCTCTTCTTCTCCGAACGGGTGCTCCCCACCAACATCGGGAATCCCGACGAATTCACCATCCGCGAGCTGGCGGAAGTGGTGCTGGAAGAGACGGGCAGTTCGAGCACCGTCGAGACCCGGCCCCTCCCCCAGGACGATCCGAAGGTGCGGCGTCCCGACATCTCGGTGGCGCGGGAGGTCCTGGGGTGGGAGCCGAAGATTCCGCTTCGTGAGGGGATCCGGAGGACCATCCCGTATTTTCGAGAGGTCCTGAATCGGGTGGGCGGGACCGCCCGCACGCTCGGATGAGCAAGGCGCCCGTCCTGCCGGATCGTGACTCAGCGAGGTGACGGCAAATGGCTCCACACGAACGAGACCCTCGTCCCGAAGCGCCCCGCCGGGTGGAGAAGCCCTGGGGGTATGAGCTCATCTGGGCGGAGACGGACCGCTACGTGGGTAAGCTCCTCCACATCCGGCAGGGCGAAGCGCTCTCCCTCCAGTACCATCGGGAGAAGGACGAGACCATCTATGTGCTTCGCGGTCGGATGCGCTTCCTCGCGGGGCCCAGCGCCGACGCACTCACCGAGTATCCCATGGACGAGGGGAGTCGCTTCCACGTACGGACGGGGACCGTCCATCGCATGATCGCAGAGACCGACGTGGATGTGCTGGAAGCCAGCACACCGCACCTGGACGACGTGGTGCGGCTGGAAGACCGTTACGGCCGCACGCCGGAGCCGGATGGACCGTGACGCGCGGCGGCCCTTTCCGCACGCGGGTTTCTTCGCGAGCGTAGGAGCATGACGGCACGACATCAGCGACCCGGCCGCGACCTGGTGAAGCGCGGGGTGAGCGCCTGGGAGCGCGAGGACTACGAAGGCGCGCTGGAGTACTTCCTGCGCGTGCTGGACGAGTTCCCGCAGTATGCCGACGTCCACAACAAGGCGGGTCTCTGTGAGGCCATGCTGGGCCGGCCGGAGAAGGCGCTGGAGCACTTCGACGCGGCGCTCCGTCTGAACCCTGCGTACGCCGAGGCGCACCTGAACCGGGGAATCATTCTCACGGAACTGGGGCGCAGCGAGGAGGCCCAGGCCGCGTTCGAGCGCGCGGGTGAACTGGACAGCCGCGACTCGCGGGCCTACCCCTCGGACGTGGGCAACCGCATCGCGGTGACGCACGCCCAGCTCGGGGACCTCTACCTGGTGGCCAACAACCCGGAGGAGGCGGCGCGCCAGTACCAGGCGGCGCTCTCGGTGCGCCCGCGGTTCATGGACATCCGCACGAAGCTGGCGGAGGCGTACCTCGAGCTCGGGCGGGTGGAAGAAGCCCGACGCGAGCTGGAGTTCATCCTGGAGTCGCGGCCGTCGTTCGTGGGCGCGCGCATCCGCCTGGGCGTGGCGCTGCGGAGACTGGGCGACGTGGACGGAGCCATCCGGGAG
>WGEM01000025.1 GCA_015492755.1 Gemmatimonadota bacterium
GCGGTGTCCACCAGACGGAAGGGCCATCCGTCCACGGTCATCACCGCTTCCAGGGCGTCCCGCGTCGTGCCGGGCCGGGGGGTGACGATGGCGCGTTCCTCTCCCAGGAGCGCGTTGTAGAGCGAGGACTTCCCCACGTTCGGCCGGCCCGCCAGCACCGTCACCGCGCCCTCCCGCAGGAGGAGGCCCGCCGGCGCCGACTCCAGCAGCGCGTCCATGCGCCCGGTCACGGCCCGGCTCTCCGCCTCGAGCTGCTCCAGCGGCACGGGGGGATCGTCCTCCTCGGGAAAGTCGACGTGATGCGCCAGAAGCGCCTCGAGGCGCAGGATATCCGCCCGCAGTTCGGCCACCCTCCGGGACAGCCCCCGTTCCAGCTGGTGGAGCGCCGCCCGCTGCAGACCCGGGGTGCGGGCTTCCGTCAGGTCCGCCACCGCCTCGGCCTGAAGGAGATCCAGCTTCCCGTTCAGGTAGGCCCGCTGGGTGAACTCACCCGGCTCGGCCTGCCGGGCCCCGGCTGCGAGGCACGCCTCCAGGACCGACGCCGGCACCAGCCATCCGCCGTGGCAGAAGAGCTCCACCATGTCCTCTCCGGTATAGCTCCTGGGCGCGTCGTAGCGCACGGCCATCGCCTGGTCCAGCCGCTCCCCGTCCGGACCCACGAGGCTCACGAGCCTCACCTCCCGGGCCGGGGGCATCTCCGCCCCGGGACCCATGAGCTTCCGGAGCGCTGTGTGAGCCTCCGGCCCCGAGACCCGGATCACGGCCAGGGCGCCCCGGCCCGGGGCGGTCGCCAGCGCGGCGATGGTATCCGGGTCCACGGGTCCTTCCTATCCCGTGCGCTCGGGCGCCTTCCTTCCCGCCTGCGCCTGCTGCAACTTCCGCCGCTCGCCCGCGATCCAGATCTGCTGCGGGATGGTGGCCAGGTTCGCGGTGGCGTAGTACAGGTTGAGCCCGCTGGCCAGCTTCAGGAAGATGAAGAGCATGAAGATGGGCATGATCCACATCATCATCTTCATCTGCTGGTTCGGCTGGTCCAGTGACCGGAGGCTCACCCACTGCATGAGGAACATGGAGACGGCGAGGAGCCCCGGGAGCAGGTAGAGCGGGTCCGGCGCCGAGAGGTCCGGGAGCCACAGGAAGGGCACGCCCCGGAACTCGATGGTGTTCTGGAAGACGAAGAAGAGTGCGATGAGGACCGGCCAGGGCAGGAGCATGGGGACACAACCCGCCAGGGGATTGAACCCGTGCTCCTTGTACAGCTTCATCATCTCCTTCTGAAGCCGCTCCGGGTTGTCCTTGTGCTTCGCCTGGATCTCCTGCACCAGCGGCTGCACCGCCATGTTGCGGAGCTGCGCCTTCATGGCCTTCTGGTTCAGCGGCCAGAGGACCACCCGCATGAGGACGCCGAAGATGACCAGCACCCACCCGTAGGAGATGTCCAGCTTGTTGTGGAGGAAGGTGAGGATGCTGGTGATGATGGAGACGAAGGGCCGTACGATGGGCCGGAAGAACTTCCATCCGTACGGGTTCACCTCCTCCATCCCCTCACCCAGCGTCGAGAGCCGGGCGTACTCCTGCGGGCCGAGGAAGAGGCGATAGGTGAACGATCCGTCCGGCGCGGGCGTCTGGGTCACCTGGACCTCGGTGCGTCCCTCCAGGCGGCTGGGGGCCACCAGCATCCCGCCCAGGTAGCTGGACTCCGGGGCATCTTCCGACTCGCCCGCCAGGAGCGCCAGGACGAAGAACTTGCTCCTGAACGCGGCCCAGAGGAACGGGCCCTCCAGGACCCGCGCCTCCGACTTCCTCAGCGGGAAGGAGCGGATCCCGTCTGTGAGGTGGTTCCCCACGTAGGCCATGCTCCGGGCCTCCCCCACCGAGTCGGCCTCCGCGAAGGCAAGCCCGTCGCCGAGGCGCGTGACCAGGAGCGGTCGGTCCAGGCCCTCCACCCGGCCGTCGACGCGAACGGCGTACTCCTCGGGCTCGAAGGTGTACGCCATCTCGAGGGCGAACGCGGTGGTGGGATGGTCGTACCGGAAGGTCAGCGTCCGCGCACCGCCTCCCTCGCTCAGGCTCACCCCTCCCTCGGGCGTCACCGAGAAGGGCACCCGGCTCAGGTCCACGGTGTCCCGGCCCACCACGATCTTCTGCCCCAGGTAGCCGCCGGCCCCTTCGGGGATGAGATCCACGACGCCGTCCCGCCGGAACGACTGGAACCGGAGCATCTCGGCAGAGACCAGGCGCGCTCCCACGTTGCTGAAGGTGAAGCGGTACAGGGGCCCCTCCACCGTCACGCGCCGCTCCGGAACCTCGGGCGCCTCCGGCGTCACCGCGCCTCCTCCC
>WGEM01000026.1 GCA_015492755.1 Gemmatimonadota bacterium
CGGAGGAGGACCGCGATGAGAACGGCTTCATCGTGGCCCGCCGCGTGGACACCGGCGACGGCACGGTTCCCTACGAGGCCGCCGTGCCGCCCTTCCTGGATCCGGCCAACGTGGTGTGCCTCAGCGACGATGATTTCGGGTACTGGGAGCTGCGGGACCGGCTCCTGGAGCGGGGCGTGGCCGGGAAGAACGTGAGCCTCCACTCGATGCTCCCGGCGATGAACGTGGTGGAGAAGCTGGTGGTCTGCCATCTGAAGGGTGAGAAGGGCGCGCCGGGCCCCACCCATGGAGGGGTGTGGGGGCGGAGGGCCCCGGAGCTGGGCGCGGACGTGCGCTGGAGGCCGCCCCTTCAGGCGCTGCGGGAGAAGTCGTGAGGGGTGGTTCGGGAGGGGCTGCGGCCGCGGTCTGGTAGTTGAGCTTCGAGCCCCACGGGCATCGCTCCGCCCTCTCCGGCGGCGGGCCGGCCCACCCGTAGCGCTCCAGGTCGATCCGGTCTCCGGGGCCGAACCGCACCCCCTCCGCCTCCAGGAGAGCGCGCTGGATGGGCGCGCCCCCGCCGGCGCGCGGGCTTATGGCCCCGCGGGCGTTCACGACGCGGTGCCAGGGCACGTCCGTGTCGTGGGGGAGCGCCGCCAGCGCGTAACCCGCCTGCCGGGCGTGCCCCGGAAGGCCTGCGGCGGCGGCCACCTGACCGTAGGTGGCCACCCGCCCCGGCGGGACGGCCCGCACCACCTCGAGCAGGCGGCGGTGGAGCGGCGCCGCTCCGGCCCCGTGCCGGCCGTCCCTCACGCCGGAGCGCGGCCGGTGGTGTGCTGGAGCATCCTCACACCCGGGCGCGCCCGGTGGTGTACTGGAGCATCATCTCCCGCAGGATCCCGGTGAGGTAGTCGCTGCGGTCCTCGGGGTGGGTGAGCCGGTCGAAGGTCTCCCGGTCCAGCCAGACGCCCAGGCAGTGAGGGCACTGGTCCGCCCGGCCGTCGGCGGTCTGGAGCGGCTCCAGGGGGCTGCCGCACTTCGGGCAGCGGTCCCGGTGGATCTCCAGGAGGCGCCGGCGCTCCTCGGCCCGCCGCCGGGCCTCGCGCTTGCGGGCGAGCTCCATGCGCTTCTGGAACTCGAGGCGGTGGAAGTACTCCTCCTCATTCCGGCTGGGCTTCTGCCAGGGCTGATGGGGGAGGCGGTGGGTGAACTGGGGCATGGCGACCTCCCGTCACGGGTCCATGGAAAGATAGTGGGAGCCGCGTCCCGAAGTTCCCGACGTGCCTCTTGACCCGGTCCGGCCCCCCGCTACCCTTCCAGGCCATGACAACCCCGACTTCGGTACACGACGAGTTCGCCTGGCGCGAGATGCTCTATGCCTCCACGGAGGGGGCGGCGGAGCACCTGGCCGGTGGGTCACGCACCGCCTACATCGGATTCGATCCCACGGCGCCCAGCCTCCACGTCGGATCGCTGGTTCCCATCATGGGCCTGGTCCACCTCCAGAGGGCGGGGCACACGCCCATCGCGCTGGTGGGCGGAGGCACCGGACTCATCGGGGACCCCTCGGGGAAGTCGGCGGAGCGCCGGCTTCTCAGTCGGGACGAGGCGGCGGAGAACGCCGAGAGCATCAGGGAGCAGCTCGCCCACTTCCTGGACTTCGAGGCGGGGAAGAACGCCGCCCGCATGCGCAACAACCTCGACTGGCTGGGGGAGATCCGGCTGGTGGACTTCCTCCGGGACATCGGGAAGCACTTCGGGATGGGTCAGCTCCTGGCCCGGGAATCGGTGCGCCGGCGGCTGGAGGATCGCGAGGCCGGACTCTCCTTCACCGAGTTCAGCTACGCCCTGCTGCAGTCCTACGACTTCCTCCAGCTCTTCCGCGAGGAGGGGTGCACCGTGCAGATGGGAGGAAGCGATCAGTGGGGGAACATCACCGCCGGAACCGATCTGATCCGGAGGGTGACGGGCCGCAGGGCCTACGGGATCGTCTTCCCGCTCCTGACCACCTCGTCCGGCGCCAAGTTCGGGAAGACGGAGGCGGGCAACGTCTGGCTGGACGCCCGCCTCACCTCGCCGTACCGCTTCTACCAGTTCTGGGTGCGGACCGACGACGCCGATGTGGTGCGGTACCTGAAGTTCTTCACCCTCCTGGACCGGGAAGAGATCGAGGAGCTGGCCGAGGCCGTCCGGCAGGAGCCCCACCGCCGCGCCGCCCAGAAGGCGCTGGCGGAGGACGTCACCCGCCGGCTCCACGGAGAGACGGGCCTGGCGGCGGCGAGACGGGCCACCGAGGCGCTCTTCGGCGGTGACGTCACGGGGCTCAGCGCCGGCGAGATCGAGGACATCTTCGCCGACGTGCCGTCCATCACCGTCCCGAAGGAGGAGCTCTCCGGGGAAGGGATGGGGTTGGTGGAGCTTCTGGTCCGGGCCGGGGCCGCCACCTCCCGCGGAGACGCCCGCCGGGCCATCGCCGGCGGAGGGATCTACCTGAACAACGTGCGGGTGACCGACGCCGACCGCCGGGTCCGCGCGGAGGACGCCCTACACGGCCGCTTCGTGGTGCTCCGGAAGGGGAGGAAGCGCTACCACCTCGTGGCGCTGGCCTGAACCCGCGTCCCGGGCGCCGCGTTCCTCAGAAGGAGACCTGCCAGCCCAGGAGCAGCGCCCAGTCCAGCCCCAGCTGCGGGCCCTGGTAGTTGTGGTACACCGGGAAGACGGCCTCCAGCGAGAGACGGTTCCCCGCCAGGCGGCTTCCCTCCGGAAGGTAGAAGTTCACGCCCAGCGGGAGGTCCAGCCGGGAGCCCTCCTGGAAGAAGGCGTCGTTTCCGGGATCGCGGAGCGGGTCGAGGTCCGGGTCGCCTCCCTGGATCCCCCCCCAG
>WGEM01000027.1 GCA_015492755.1 Gemmatimonadota bacterium
GATAGGCGCAACGGGCGGCGAAGCGGCATCCTTCGGGCCAGCGGATGGGATTGGGCACCGTCCCCGGAATGGGGCGCAGCGGTCGTTCCGGATCGTCGATGTCGGGCAGCGAGTCCAGCAGCCCCCGCGTGTAGGGGTGCAGGGGGTCGGCGAAGATCTCCTCCACCGAGCCCGTCTCCACGATCTGCCCGGCATACATCACCGCCACCCGGTCACACACTTCCGCCACCACGCCCAGATCGTGGGTGATGAGGAGCATGGCCATGCCGTGGCGGGCGCGGAGGTCCGCAAGGAGCTCGAGGATCTGCGCTTGAATCGTCACGTCCAGCGCCGTGGTGGGCTCGTCGGCGATGAGCACGCGGGGCTCGCACGCGATGGCCATGGCGATCATCACCCGCTGCCGGAGGCCGCCGGAGAGTTGATGCGGGTAGGCCCGCAGCTGCCGTGCCGCCTCCGGTACGCCCACCTCATCCAGCAGGCGGGCCGCCTCCTCCAGCGCCCGGCCCCGGGGGATCCGGCGGTGCAGCCGCAGCACCTCGGCGATCTGATCTCCCACCGGGTACACGGGGTTCAGCGAGCTCATGGGCTCCTGGAAGATCATGGAGATGTCGTTGCCCCGGATGGCCCGCAGCGCCGCCTCGTCCGCCTCCAGAAGCTCGAGCCCGTCGAAGCGTATGGACGAGCCCTCCATCACCCTGGCGGGCGGGCGGGGGAGCAGACCCAGGATGGAGAGCGAGGTCACCGTCTTGCCGCACCCCGACTCCCCCACGAGCCCCAGCGTCTCACCGGCGTCCAGGTGGAAGGACACGCCGTCCACGGCGCGGGCCACCCCCTGGTCGGTAAAGAACCAGGTGCGGAGATCCCGGACGGAGAGGACGGGCTCGCTCACGTGCGGAGCCTCGGGTCCAGGGCGTCCCGGAGCCCGTCGCCCACCAGGTTGAAGGAGAGTACGGTGAAGACGATGGCCAGCCCCGGGAAGGTGGAGAGCCACCAGGCACTCAGGAGGTAGTCGCGCCCCGCCGCCACCATGGTGCCCCACGACGGAGTGGGCGGTTGCACGCCAAGCCCCAGGAAGGAGAGCCCCGCCTCCAGCACGATGGTGTTCCCGATTCCCAGCGTCGCCGCCACGATGACCGGCGCCAGCGCGTTGGGGATGAGATGTTTGAGGATGATTCTCCTCTTGGAGTAACCCAGCGCCTCCGCGGCCAGCACGAACTCGCGCTCCCGCAGGCTGAGGATCTCCCCGCGCACGATACGCGCCGTGGAGGGCCAGAGCGTGAGGCCCAGCACCACGACGATGAGGAAGATGGAGGGCTCGAACACCGCGATGATGGTGATGAGGAGCACCAGGCGCGGAAAGGAGATGACCATGTCCACGAAGCGCATCACCACGGCATCCACCCAACCACCCAGGAACCCGGCCACGGCCCCGATGAGGGTGCCCAACGTGACGCTGATGCCCACCGCCACGAATCCGATGGTGAGCGAGATGCGGGCTCCGTAGAGCATCCGTGCCAGGACGTCACGGGCATAGTGATCCGTGCCGAGCCAGTGCCGGGCGGACATGCCCACGAGCCGCTCGGTGATGAGATCTCCCTGTGCGGCGGGATCGGCAGGCGTGATGAGCGGCGTGATGAGCGCCACGAGATAGATGGCGACGATGACCATGAGCCCCGCCACCGCGGTGCGGTTTCGCGAGAAGGCCCGCACCGCCAAAGCCCGCTGGCTCACGCCCACCGCGCCGCGCTCCACCGGTCGGGAGACGTCGCGCCACGACCAGATCCAGCTCACCGCCAGACCCAGGAGGAGCGTCAGAACCGCCAGCTTCTCGTCCCAGGCTCCCGCCAGGGCGGCGCGCACCCGCTCCGGGCGCCCCAGGAGCACCGCCAGGAAGCCCACCCAGACCAGGAGCGCCGTGAGCCCGGTGCCCCAGCGCCCCGCCAGGAGCTGGGGAAGCCCCGGCAGCACCGCCGAAAGGGGCCGCCCGCCCACCGCCCGGCGGGGCGCCGCGCCGTCCGGCACGGCCGGCATCGTCAGTCCCGTCGCCTCACTACTCATAGCGGATGCGCGGATCCACCACCGCGTAGAGGACGTCGGCGATGAGGTTGCCCACCACCACCATGAGGGCGAAGAAGAAGCTCCCCGCCATCACCAGGGCGTAATCACGCTGGAAGATGGCCTCCACGATCACCTTGCCCATGCCCGGCCAGGCGAAGACGGTCTCGATGAAGACCGTCCCGCTGAAGAGCACCGGCACGTAGAGTCCCAGGAGCGTGATCACCGGGATGAGCGCGTTGCGGAGCGCGTGCTTGAAGACCACCACCCGCTCCGGGAGCCCCTTGGCGCGGGCGGTGCGGACGTAGTCCTGCCGGATCACCTCCAGCATACTCCCGCGCATGTACCGCGCCACGCCGGCGGTGAGGACCAGCGCAAGCGAGAGCGTGGGGAGCGTCATGTAGCGGATGCGCTCCAGGATCTTCTGCCCGGTGGACAGAAACTCGTACTCGCTCCCGTACATCCCCGAAGCGGGAAACCAGATGGGCCACTCCCAGACGTTCCGGGCGAAGAGGCTCAGCGTGAGGATGAGCATCAGCGCCAGCCAGAACGAGGGCATGGAATAGAAGAAGAGGAGGACCACGCTCAGCGTGGAATCCAGCAGCGAGTACTGGCGCACCGCCTGGATGGTGCCCAGCACGATGCCGAAGACGAACGCCAGGAGGAGCGCCGCGGCGGAGAGGAGGAGGGTGTTGGGGAGGAAGTCGCGGATGACGTCCAGGACGGGACGGCCATGCGTGATGCTGTACCCGAAGTCACCGCGAAGGGTGGAGGCCACCCACTTCACGTACCGCACACCCACCGGCTGATCGAGCCCGAAGTTGCGCCGCATCTGCTCCACCGTCTCCGCCGTCATTCCGGGGCGGATCATGGTGAGCATGGGGTCGCCGGGCGCCAGGTTCACCACGAAAAAGATGATGGTGGCGATCCCGAAAACCAGCGGAACGGCGCCCAGCAGGCGCCGGACGAGATAGCGCGTCACGTCGTCAGCGACGCTCCGGATCGATGTACCAGTCCTTGATGTTCACCCACTCCCCTCGAACGTCCATGGTCACGTTGCGCACGCGCCTGTTCACCCCGTCCAGGCGGTCGGGGAAGTAGAAGTACGTGTAGGGCTGCTCCTCCACGATGGCGCGCTGGTACTCGGCCCACAGCGCTCTGGCCTCCTCGCGATCCACCGTGAGGCTCAGCGCCTCCAGGAGACGGTCGATCTCCGGATTGCGCGTGCCCGACCAGGCGTAGGGCTGGTCGATGCGCTCGGAGTGGAAGAGATCGGTGTCGTCCAGCTTGAACTCCACCACCCATCCCATCACCACCCCGTCGAAATCCCTGAGGGAGGGCGTGTTGATCTGCTGCAGGAGGGTGGCCCACTCCACCACCTGCGGCCGCGCGTCGATGCCCACCTCGGCGAGCTGCGCCTGCATGATCTCGGCGATGTCCTGACGCTGCTGGTTCCCGGTGTTGTACTTGATGGTGAAGCTCAGCGGGACGCCGTCGGCGTTCTCCCGCACCCCGTCGCCATCCCGGTCGCTCCAGCCCGCCTCCTCCAGGCGCGCCGCCGCGGCTTCGGGGTCGTAGGGCAGTCCGTGCGCCGCCTCCGGGTCGTAGGCCCAGTGGAAGGGCGGCACACCGGTGTGGGCCACCTTGCCGTATCCCCGCAGGATCGCCTGGACGATCTTCTCGCGGTCGGTGGCCATGGTGATGGCCTGGCGGACCCGGCGGTCCGCCAGTTGGGGGCGTCGGGCGTTCCAGGCCACGAAGACGTAGTTGCGGAAGGTGTAGTTCAGGAGCTCCAGATTGGGGTCGTCGATGACGCGCTGCGCCTGATCCGGCCGCACGCCCACGAAGACGTCGATGTTTTCGGTGAGGAGCTCGGTGAGGAGCGTGGTCTGCTCCGGAATGACGCGGTAGATGTAGCGGTCCACGAATGGCCGCCCGCCCAGCTCTTCGGGAAAGGCGGGGTTCGCCACGAAGACCCAGCGGTCCTGCGGCCGATGACTGTCGAAGACGAAGGGGCCGTTGCCCACGGGACACTGCGTGCCGAAGGGATGCTGCTTGAGCTCCGCCGGCGGCACGTCGCCCAGCAGGTGCTCCGGGAGGATGGCCACCGTCCGCCACGGATCCATGAACTCGGCGTGGGGGCGCAGGCGGATCTTCACCGTGTAGTCGTCCACCACCTCCACGCCTTCCGGCCCCTTCACGTAGTGGTCCCAGAAGGCCTGGTTGGGGAACGCCGTCTCGGGGTTGGTCACCGTCAGGTACGTGAAGGCCACGTCGTGGGCGTCGGTGGGTTCACCGTCGTGCCAGCTGACGTCGCGGCGCAGGTGGAAGGTGATCTCGGTGTTGGCGTCGTTCACCTCCCACGACTCCGCGAGGTAGGGGCGGGGGTTCGCGTGCTCGTCGTAGTCGATGAGCGTCATGAGGTTCACGAACTGCTGGTGCTGCGTCGCGGCGTAGTCCGACGACACCGCCGCGTTCATCCCGTCGGCCAGCTCACCGATGGTCCCCACCACCACCGTGCCTCCGTACCGCGGATCGTCGGGCGCGGGGTGCCGGGCCCTCGCCTCCTGGAGCCAGGCGTCCACCGCCGGCTCCACGCGCTGGCAGAACGGGTCCGCCGCCGTCCGTGTCGCCTCTCCGCCCCCGCAGCCCACCAGGAGCACCGCTGCGCTCACCCACCCGATCCTCGTCTTCGTCGACATCGTGCGTCCCTTCGTTCAGCGACCTGTTAGCGGCTCCACGTCCACGCCGCGTCGGCGTAACGTTCCTTCTCCAGCCAGTCCGCGTCCGCGAGCTCACCGGACCGGTACGTCCCCACCTCCCAGCGCCCACCCAGGGCGCGTTCCAGCCCGTCCAGGAGCGCGTCCGCCACCTCGGCCACCGGGACCTCGCCCGCCAGCTCGCGCACCGTGGCCGGCGCCGCCACCTCCACCGCTCCGCCGGCCAGCTCCAGAAGGAGGGACTGATCGCCGTCCAGGATGACGGAGCCGTGCTGCAGGAGCGCCGACCCGAGTCGCACCTGAGCGCTCCCCACCAGCTTCCGGCCGGCCGCCACGATCTCCCCGGGAGCCGGCACCTTGAAGCACGGTCCGGCGTCAGGCGTCAGCGCGGCGCCTCCGTCCTCCACCCGTGCATCAATTCCCAGCAGACGGAGCCCCAGCGCAAGTCCTTCGTGTACCTTGCGGTACAGTCCCCTCGGTCCGCCGAGTGTGCGGTCCGGGGCCACCACCGCGTAGGTGAGCTCCGCGTCGTGGAGCACCGCCCGCCCGCCGGTGGGCCGCCGCACGAACGCCACCCCCCGTCGGGCACCCTCCTCCGCATCGTACACGCCCCTGGCGGGCTCATTGCGGCCGAAAGACACCGTGGGGGAGGCCCACTGGTAAAGGCGGACCACGCCCTCGCCGGGTCGCGACGCCATGGCCAGCGCGTGATCCAGCGCCATGTTCCGGGCGCCCGACGCAGGGCCGTCCACGATGACGCGCCAGCCGAGACCCGGTCCGGAAGCCGAGGCGCTCAAAACTCGATGACGTCTCCCGGCGCCATGACGCGGGTCTCCGCCCGCGCGCCCACCGCCTCCTTGAAGGCGTCCCCGTCCTGCTCGATGAGCGGCCAGGTGTTGTAGTGGCAGGGGATCACCAGCTCGGGCTCGACGAACTCCACCGCCCGCACCGCGTCGGCGAGACCCATGGTGAACCGGTCTCCGATGGGGAGCGCCGCCACGTCCACCCGCCCCCGTAGGAGCTGCATGTCCGTGAGGAGCGCCGTGTCGCCGGCGTGGTAGAAGCGCTTCCCGCCCTCGAGATCGATGAGGAATCCGGCGGGCGCGGTGGTGTACTTCTCCCCGCCTGGAAGCGCCAGCTGACCCCCGTGCAGCGCCGGCGTCATCTTCACGTATCCGAAGGGGTAGTGGACCCCTCCGCCGATGTGCTGAGGGCTCGCCTGGAGACCCTGCTCCTCCATGTACGACGCGATCTCGAAGGACGCGATGATGGTGGCGCCGGTGCGTCGCGCCAGGGGGATGGCGTCCGCCACGTGATCGTAGTGGCCGTGGGTGAGGAGGATGAAATCCGCCTCCAGGTCGTCCGCGGTGAGCTCCGTGGTGGGGTTGTCGGCGAGGAAGGGATCGATGACGAGCCGGGCTCCGTCATCGGTCTCCAGCGCGAAGGTTGCGTGACCGATGAAGGTGAGTTTGGCCATGGGTCCTCCTCCTTGTGCGTCAGGTGCCCGCGCCCTGCTCCTCGTACGCTGAGGTGGGCGGACAGGCACACACCAGGTGCCGATCACCGTACGCGTTGTCCACCCGTCGTACCGGCGGCCAGAACTTGTGCTCCCACGTCCACGGCGCCGGGAAGGCGGCGCGCCGGCGCTCGTAGGGGTGCGGCCACGTGTCGGCGGTCACCATACGGGCGGTGTGCGGCGCGTTCTTCAGCGGGTTGTCCCGGGGGTCGGCCAGCCCCAGCTCCACCTGCTCGATCTCGGCGCGAATCGAGATGAGCGCGTCGATGAAGCGGTCCAGCTCGTCCTTGGGCTCGCTCTCGGTGGGCTCGATCATGAGCGTTCCCGGCACGGGGAACGAGACGGTGGGGGCGTGGAAGCCGTAGTCCATCAGCCGCTTCGCCACGTCCTCTTCGGTGATCCCCGTGGCGCGCTTCAGCGGCCGCAGGTCCACGATGAACTCGTGGGCCACACACCCGTCCTTCCCCCGGTAGAGGATGGGGAAGTGCGCCTCCAGCCGCTTGGCCATGTAGTTGGCCGACAGGATGGCCACCTCCGACGCCCGGCGGGTGCCGCGGGGGCCCAGGAGCGCGATGTACGCCCAGGAGATGGGGAGGATGCTGGCGCTCCCCCACGGCGCCGCGGAGACCGGTCCGATGGCCTTCTCTCCGCCCACCCGGTGCACCGGATGGCCGGGGAGGTACGGAGCCAGCTCCCGCCGCACGCAGATGGGCCCCATGCCCGGTCCACCCCCACCGTGGGGAATCGCGAAGGTCTTGTGGAGGTTGATGTGGCA
>WGEM01000028.1 GCA_015492755.1 Gemmatimonadota bacterium
CGATCTGGAGCGGGTGCGGCTGGAGCTGGCCGCCGCCCGTGACGCCGCCCGCGCCCGCCTGGACGAGGCTCTGGCCCGCGCCGGGGCGCTGGAGGCCTCGGTGGAGAGCTGGAGCGAGGTTGCGCGCATCGAAGCGCTGGCGTTGGAGGTGGGCTCGGGGGTGCAGGCGGAGTTCCTGCGCGCCCAGGCCGCGCTCTTCCAGGCCCGCGCCCAACTGGCCCGCGCCCGCTACGCCGCCGTGCAGGCCCGCGTGGCGCTGGCCCGCGCCGAAGGGGCGCTCAGCGCCGAGTGGATCCGACGTTTCCTGGAGACCGACCGATGAAGAAGCCTCCCGTACGCGCCGTGGTGCCCGTGGTGCTCATCGCCGCCGCGGTGGCGGCGCTCCTCTGGTTCCGCCGCGACGGCGCCGGCGACGGCGACCTCACGGCGTCGGGCACGGTGGAGGCCACCACCGCCGACCTGGGCTTTCAGATTCCCGGGCGCATCGCCGTCATCGCGGTGAGCGAGGGCGCCCGCGTCCGGGCGGGCGACACGCTGGCCCGCCTGGACACCCGCGAGCTGGAGGCGGCGCTGGCCGCAGCCCGCGCCCAGGCGGAGGCGGCGCGCGCCCGCCTCACGGAGCTGGAGCGGGGCGCACGGCCGCAGGAGCTCGCCGCGGCGGAGGCCGCCTACCGCTCCGCCCGCCGGCGCGCCGAGAACGCCCGCCGCGATCTGGAGCGGGCGCGCCGCCTCTACGACGGCGGTGCGGTGAGCCGCCAGCGACTGGACGCCGCCGAGACGGCACTGGCGGTGGCGGAGGCCGCCGAGACGCAGGCCCGCCAGCAGTTGGAGCTGCTGCGGGAGGGCCCCCGCGCCGAGACGGTGGCGGCGCAGCGAGCGCTGGTGGCGCAGGCGCTGGCGGGCGTGCGGCGCGCCGAAGCGGCGCTGGCGCACGCCGTGGTGGTGGCGCCCTTCTCCGGCCTGGTGACGGTGCGCCACCGGGAGGTGGGCGAGACGGTGGGCGCCGGGATGCCCGTCCTCACCCTCCTGGATCCCGGCGACCGCTGGGTGCGCATCTACGTGCGGGAGGACCGCGTGGGCGCGCTGCAGGTGGGGATGGCCGCCGACGTCACCTCCGACACGTACCCGGGCAAGTCGTACCGCGGCGAGGTGATCCACATCGGGAGCGAGGCGGAGTTCACGCCGCGGAACATCCAGACCGCCGAGGACCGGGTGAAGCTGGTCTACCCGGTGAAGGTGCGCATCACCGGCGATCCCGACTTCGAGCTGAAGCCCGGGATTCCGGCGGACGTGGTCCTCCACGGGGCCTCGGGAGGCGCCGGTGCCGCACACTGAGGCGCGGAGCGCCGGAGCCGCCGCGGCTCCAGCGGTTCGGGTGGAGGGGCTCACCCGGACCTTCGGGCCGCTTCGGGCGGTGGACGGCCTCTCCTTCGCCGTGCCGCCCGGCGAGCTCTTCGGCATCGTGGGCCCCGACGGAGCCGGCAAGACCACCACGCTCCGGATGCTGGCGGGCGTGCTCCGCCCCACCTCCGGCGCCATCGAGCTCACCGGCGTCGACGTGGTGGCGGACCCGGAGGCCGCCAAACCCCACATCGCCTACATGGCGCAGCGCTTCGGGCTCTACGAGGACCTCACCGTCCAGGAGAACCTGGACTTCTACGCCGACCTCTACCGGGTGCCGAAGGCAGAGCGCCCGGCGCGACTGGAGCGGCTCTTCGCCTTCAGCGGCCTGGGCGAGTTCCGCCACCGGCTGGCGGGTAAGCTCTCGGGCGGGATGAAGCAGAAGCTCTCGCTCTCGTGCGCCCTCATCCACCAGCCCCGCGTGCTCCTCCTGGACGAGCCCACCTTCGGCGTGGACCCCATCTCCCGGCGCGAACTCTGGCTCATCCTCCACGAGATGGTGGCGGAGGGGGTCACCGCCATCGTCTCCACCGCCTACCTGGACGAGGCGGAGCGCTGCGACCGGGTGGCGCTCCTGCATCAGGGGCGCGCGGTGGCGCTGGACACACCGAGGGCGCTGCAACGCTCGCTGGACGGCACGCTCCTGGAGATCCGCGCGCCCCGGCCCCGGGCGGTGCGCGACGCTCTCCGGGCGCTCCCCTTCGTCTGGAGCGCCGCGCTCTTCGGCGACGCCGTGCACGCGCTGGTGGCGCCGGGCGCCGACGAGGGCGCGCTCCTGGAGGCGGTGCGCCGCGCGTCGGAGGCGGAGGCGGAGCAGGTACGCATCCGACCCATCGAACCCTCGCTGGAAGACGTCTTCATCCGTCGCGTGGGGCGCGAGGCCGCAGGGAGCGAGGCACGCCATGCGTGAGACGCCCCCGGTCCGCGTCCGGCACCTCACGAAGCGCTTCGGCGACTTCACCGCCGTGGACGACGTCTCCTTCGAGGTGCGCCCCGGCGAGGTCTTCGGCTTCCTGGGCCCCAACGGCGCCGGCAAGACCACCACCATCAAGATGCTCACGGGGCTCCTGCCCCCCACCGAGGGGGAGGGCGAGGTGGCGGGGTGCGACCTCCGCACCCGGCGCCGCGAGATCCGCCACCGCATCGGCTACATGTCGCAGCGCTTCTCCCTCTACACCGACCTCACGGTGGACGAGAACATCGAGCTCTTCGGCGGGCTCTACGGCGTGGCCGGAGCGCGCTTCCGGGAGCGGCGCGCCTGGATCCTGGAGATGGCGGGGCTCACCGGCGCCGGCCACCGCCTCACCGAGGCCATCCCGCTGGGGTGGAAGCAGCGGCTGGCGCTGGGGTGCGCCCTCATCCACGAGCCGCCCCTCCTCTTCCTGGACGAGCCCACCTCCGGCGTGGACCCGCTGGCGCGGCGGCGCTTCTGGGACCTCATCCACGAGCTCTCCGCCGGCGGCACCACGGTGCTGGTCTCCACCCACTACATGGAGGAGGCGGAGCACTGCCACCGTCTGGTGCTGATGAACCGCGGCCGCATCGTGGCGCTGGACAGCCCCGAGGGGCTCCGGGGGCGCGTCACGGAGCCCATCTATGAGGTGCGCACCGACAGGGTGGCGGACGCGGTGGAGGCGCTCGAGGGCCGGCCGGGGATCGTGGACGCCGCCATGTTCGGGAGGGCGCTCCACGTGACGGTGGAGGACGCCTCCACCGGCCCGGCGCGTATCCGCGAGGCGCTGGAGGCCGCCGGCCACCGGGTGGAGGCCGTGGAGCCGGTGCGCCCCTCGCTGGAGGACGTCTTCGTCTCTCTGGTGCGCCGCGGCGGCGGCGCCCCGGTGGGGTAGCGCCATGGACCCGGTGCGCATCCTGGCGGTGGCGCGTAAGGAGTGGATTCAGCTCCGCCGCGATCCGCGGAGCATGATCCTGGCCTTCGCGCTGCCGCTGACGCTCCTCATCTTCTTCGGCTACGCCATCACCTGGGACATCGACGAGATCCGCCTGGCGGTGGTGAATCACGACCGCACCCCCGAGAGCCGGGCGCTGGTGGAGGCCTTCACCGCCTCGGGCTACTTCCTGGTGGTGGACCGGCTCATCGACGACGGCCGCATCGACGAGGAGCTGGTGCGGAGCCGCGTCCGGGCGCTCCTCACCATCCCGGCGGGATACGCCGCCGACCTCAAGGCGCCGGGGCGGAGCGCCCGCGTGCAGCTCCTCCTGGACGGGAGCGACGCCAACACCGCCACCATCGCCATGAACTACGCCGACGCCATCGTGGCGCGGCACGGGCTGGAGCCGGCGGGCGGCGGCTCCAGCCCGTGCCGCGC
>WGEM01000029.1 GCA_015492755.1 Gemmatimonadota bacterium
ATCGTGAAGCTGACCTCGTGGGGGCGCGCCAAGGCGAAGGCCCTGGACGCGGTCATCGGGGTCATCGAGCGACTGGGCGCCAAGGAGGTCAAGGGCGCCGTGGCCGCCCGGGAGGCCGGACTGCCCGCCGCGGCCAGGGACGCCATCCGGCATGCGGTGTCCAAGGCCGACCCGAAGAAGACGCCCGACGGGCTCGCCACGCGGGTGGTGCGCGAGGTCCTGCGCGGCGTGTTGCCCAGGAAGTGATCCGAAGGCGCGCCCATGATCGAAACCCAGGACCGACAGCACGAGGAGCGCTACAAGAACCGCTGGTACGGGAAGTACCGGGCGTTCGTGCGCGACAACAACGACCCGGAACGGCTCGGCCGGTGCAGGCTGGAGATCCCGGCCGTGCTCGGCACCGGCCGGGAGAACTGGTCCGAGTGGGCCTGGCCCTGCTTTCCCTACGGCGGCAACGAGGACGTGGGGGTGTTCCTGGTCCCCGAGGAAGGGGCTTCGGTCTGGGCCGAGTTCGAGGGAGGCAACGTCCAGTATCCCATCTGGACCGGCGTGTGGCTGGCGAAAAGCAACCCGGGTGAGCAACCGGAGGAATCGAAGCGGCTCTGCAGCGATCCCACCTGCCGTGACTGCGAGGACAAGGTCGAGCACCGACCCGACCGCCACGACGACTTGGAGCACAAGAAATACCACGGCCATCCGCCGTACTACTGTCCGCGGCGGAAGGTGCTGCTGAAGACCGAGACCGGCCACACCATCGTGGTGGACGACCGCGACGAGGAGGAATTCCTCAAGGTCATCGACCGCGGCGGGCAGATCCTCCACATGGAATGCCGGGTCAAGCGCGACGTCCAGGTGGGCAACACGCGGCGCCGCGGCGAAAGGGACGCCGAGCGGGGCGACCAGCTCGACATCGATTCCGACGTCAAGGACCGGCGCGCCCGGATCGAGATCACCGACCTGTGCCGCCAGTTCGTGCGCTGGGAGGCATGGAAGGACAAGGAGAAGATCCACATCCAGTCCTGCGACAAGACCCGGGCCCGCTGGCAGAAGATCCTCATCGACACCACCAGGGGCCGGGAGAAGGTTC
This sequence comes from Gemmatimonadota bacterium, assembly GCA_015492755.1. Taxonomy (GTDB): domain Bacteria; phylum Gemmatimonadota; class Gemmatimonadetes; order Longimicrobiales; family Gaopeijiaceae; genus S146-37. The sequence continues at coordinate 1,088 of WGEM01000029.1, forward strand.
ACATCTGGGGCCTGGGCGGCGTCCAGGAGATCCTCATCGACTCCACCGCCGGCAGGGAGATGATCCGTCTGACCGACAAGGCCGGCCAAGTGGTGGTGATGGACGCGGCCGCAGGCCGGGAACGGATCCAGGCCACCGACAAGGCCGGCAGCGTGATCCTCATGGACGGCGTGATGGGCAACATCCTCATCCGCTCGGCCAACAAGGTCCTGATCAACACCTGACGGAGTGCGTGATGGCGGCGATCTCGATCATCATGACGGTCTTCAACCGGGAGCGGTACCTGGAACGGGCCGTGGAGAGCGTGCTGGCGCAGACCCGGCGGGACTTCGAGCTGCTGATCTGGGACGACGGTTCCACCGACCGCTCCGTGGAGATCGCCCGCGACTACGCCAAGCTTGACGACCGCGTGCGCGTGACGGCCTCCGAGCACCGGGGACGGACCCCGGCCCTGAAGGCGGCGATTGCGGAGACCTCGGGCGACTACCTCGGCTGGGTGGACAGCGACGACCTGCTCGCCCCCACGGCGCTCGAGGAGACCGCGGCGGTGCTCGACGCGGAACCCGACGTGGGCCTCGTCTACACCGACTACGTGGTCATCGACGAGTCCGGCAGGGCACGGGGCTACGGCCGCCGCTGCCGCATCCCGTATTCGAGGGACCGGCTGCTGCTGGACTTCATGACCTTCCACTTCCGCCTCATCCGGCGCTCGGTCTTCGACCGGGTCGGCGGCATCGACGAGTCCTTCGAGTGCGCCGAGGACTACGACCTGTGCCTGCGCCTTTCGGAGGCCGCGGAGGTGCGGCACGTGAAGAAGCCGCTCTACTACTACCGCAGCCACCGGGAGAGCGTCTCCCACAGGATGAGGGTCGAGCAGATCCAATGCGCCCGCAGGGCCATCGCCCGGGCGCTCGAGCGCCGGGGACTCGCCGACCGCTTCGAGGTGGACGTCCAGATCCGCGGCCGGTTCTCGCTGCGGCAGAGGAGGTGAGCATGTCCGAACACCAGGCACATACGCCGCCGGACTGGGCGGAGAGCGAGCGCCTCCTGGTGCGCACCTTCGACGCCTGGCGGGCCGAGTTCCGCAGCATCCTCGAGGACCACCGCCGCGAGATCCAGGCCCGGCTGGAGAAGATCGAGCGTGAGATCGAGAAGAAGTCGGACAAGGAGAACGTGGACCTCCTGGCCCGGAGCATCCACGAGGAACTGCGCCGCCACGCCGACGACATCAAGAACCTCTATGCCGGCCTCAACGACAAGCTGGGCATCGAGACCATGTGGAAGGTGGTCGGCCTGGTCCTGACGCTGGGAAGCGTGTTCGGCGGCGTGGTGGGGTTCGTGATCCACCTGCTGGCGGGGAGATAAAGATGGCCAGGCCACAGGCGAGACTCGGCGACATATCGAGCCACGGGGGCGTGATCGTCACCGGGGCCGTGCGGACGGTGGTGAACGGCAGGCCCGCGGCGCGGATGGGAGACCTCCACGCCTGCCCGATACCCGGCCACGGCGTGACACCCATCGTGACCGGGAGCCTGGACACCGTGACCGAGGGGATGCCCAACGCGCGGGTCGGCGACATCACCGCCTGCGGCGCGGTGATCGTCACCGGAAGCCCGGATACCACCGACGACTGAGGAGAGCGCATGGATTGCGAAGAACTGCAGGTCCGCTACTGGGACGTGTTCCCCAAGTCGGTGAAGGTCTCCCTCACCGGCTGGCCGGTGACGGTCCCCCTGTCGGTGCGGGGCGAACCGGCCGGCGAGGTGCAGTTCGAGAGTGCTGACCCGAACATCGCGTGGGTGGACGAGAGCGGCCGGCTCAACCTCGGCTGGCAGGCGGGCGCCACGGTGATCACGGCCTACGACTCCGAGGACCGGGAGAGCGTGCGCCACATCCAGGTCGAGGTGGTTGACTACGGCCAGGGCGGCGAAGGTGGAGGCTACGATGGCTACGGCTTCGAGTTTCCCGAGTGACCTCGCCGTCCCCTACTGGGACGTCGCGCCTTCCCTGGTGCGGGAGCCGTACCGGGAGACGCCGGAGTCTGTCCGGCTCTCCGTGCTCGGCGATCCGGGCGGAGAAGTATCCTTCGTCTCCACCAACCCGGACGTGGCCCAGGTGGAAGGCGGCGTACTCCATTTCGGCGGAACGCCGGGCGCCGCGGTCATCACCGCCGAGGCCGTCAGGGAGGGCGCCGTGCGCTCGCGGCGCTACATCCAGGTGGACGTCGCCAGGGAGACCCGGGCCGGCGGGCTGGACTGGCAACCCTCCGGGTACGTGGAGCAGCTTCCGGACGGCACCTGGCATTTCTACTACTTTTCCGGCTGGTACGACGAGGACGGCAGCAACATCCGGGTCACCGGCGAGCTCGCGGCCGAGGTCTTCCTCGACCGCGGCTATCTCCTGCGCTTCGACGTATGGGGCGAGATCGAAAGCGTGGACGCTCCCTGGTACGACACCCTGGAGCTGTACGTCGACTGGTCGTTCATGCGCCGTTTCAACCCTTCGGAGGACGTCAACGGCGGGGCCCTCGAACCCTATGTCGTCCCGAGACGCACGGAGATCGTCGACCTCTCCATGTTCACGGGGCGGACCGTGAGGCTGCGGTTCCTGTGGGACACGCGGGACGGCCTGTTCCAGAAATTCGAGGGCTGGTTCGTCTCGGGCGTCGAACTCGTACCGGTGAGAGGTTTGTGACGGATGGTCTTCGGGAACGGATACGGCGAGGAAGGCGACGGGCTCATCATCGAGCGGACCAGTTCCGCGCCCGCGCACTACGAGTTCATGTCCCTGGTGCGGCTCCTGGCCGCCGGGCTCGGGGTCTGTGAAGACGAGGCGGCCGAGGGCCCCTATCTCCTGCAGATCCGGGACAAGCTGGAAGAGATCCGGGCGCTGCTGGAGCAGAGCCATGCCGCCTCCGAGGCGTTGCGGGCCGAGGCGCAGGCCGTCCTGGAGGCCCACGCGCAAAGCGCCGAGGAGTACGTGCGGCAGGTCGAAGAACCAGAGCCGCCGGATTTCGATCCGTTCGTGGCCATGCCCGCCGGGACGACGGTGCGCGACCTGCCCGACGGCGGCCGCCTGTTCACCCTGGCCGACGGCTCGTTCGTGCGCGTCGACGCCGGGGGGAACCTTTCGGCCCTCACGGCGGACGGCGCGGTGGAGGTGCTGGAGCCCGCCCGCGGCGGGGTCGTGACGCTTCCGGACGGACGGGAGCTCGTCCTCAAGCCCGAAGCCGTGCGGGTCACCCACGAGGCGGCCGGCATCGAGGGACTGCCGCTCGACATTGATCCGGTGCAGACAGCCGAGGGACGTTACCGGGTGGAATTGCCGGGCGGATACCGCCTCGATGTCTCCCACAACGACCGCACGGCCGTGCTCGGCAATCCCGACGGCACGGTCGATATCCTCGCCATCACCCGTATCGAGGGCATCGGCGAGAAGATCGAGGTGCGGCTGGTTCCCGGTGGAGCCAAGGGCTTCGCCGCCGCGGGAAGCGGCCACAAGGGGATCATCGAAGCCGACGGCACGATCCATCTGTCCGTGGCGAACGGCCTGGATCTCGTTGTTCGTTTCCCGGAATCCACCGGAGACGATGAAGAATCCGGTCCCGGCGGAGAGCCCCCGGTCATC
>WGEM01000030.1 GCA_015492755.1 Gemmatimonadota bacterium
ACACCCGCCGGAACGTGCCCTGCCGCGCCCGGCGGCGCAACTCGTGGCGCGGTGGGCGGTGGGGATCTACTCTGTCCCGGCGTAAGCGATGACGTACCACCGCAGGAGGACCCATGCGCCAGCTCGCCCGTTTCCACGCTCCTCGCCACGGTGCTCTGCTGCTGTGCCTCGCTCTGGCGGGCTCCCATCGGGCGCCCGCCGCACCGCTCGCCGCCCAGGAGATCCCCAGCCCGGAAGAGTACTTCGGCCACGAGATGGGGGCGGACCGGAAGCTGGTGGGATGGAGCGAGCTGGTGGCCTACTACGAGCTCCTGGACGAGGCCAGCGACCGCATCGACATCCGTGTCCTGGGCGAGTCCACGCTGGGGCGTCCCTTCCTGGCGGCGTTCGTCACCTCACCGGAGAACCACGCCCGCCTGGAGGAGCTGAAGGCGCTGAACGCCCTCCTGCAGGACCCCAGGGGCGCGTCCGAGGCGGAGGTGCAGCGCGCCATCCGGGACGGCCGCGTGGTGGTGGTGCAGTCCTACGCGCTCCACTCCACCGAGGTGGCCGCCAGCCAGGCGTCGGCGGAGATCCTCTATGAGATGGCCACCCGCGACGATCCCGAGTGGTTGCGGGTGCTGGACGAGGTGGTGGCCATCCAGTTCCCCAGCTTGAACCCCGACGGCGTGGACATCGTGAACTCGTGGTATATGCGCTGGGTGGGAACGCCCTACGAGGGAGTGAGCCCGCCGGAGCTCTATCACTACTACATCGGCCACGACAACAACCGCGACGCCTTCATGCAGAACACGGTGGAGTCGCGACTCGCCGCCTCCATCCTCTTCCGGGAGTGGATCCCTCAGGCGTACGTGGACCACCACCAGATGGGGCCCTTCGGGCCGCGCATGTACGTGCCTCCGTACGCCGAGCCCATCCGGCCGGAGGGGGACCCGCTGGTCTGGCGGGAGATGAGCTGGTACGGCGCGCAGATCGCCTACGGGCTGGAAGAGGCGGAAAGGCAGGGCGTCATCGGCCACGCCATCTATTCGGGGTGGGGGCACTTCGGATTCCACTGGATCACGCCCTTCCACAACATCGCCGGGATGCTCACCGAATCGGCCAGCGCACGGCTGGCCACACCGCTCTACGTACACCCCGAACAGCTCCGGGGCGCGCGGCAGCTCCCCGAGTACGCGCCGCAGACCACCTTCCCCAATCCCTGGCCCGGCGGGTGGTGGCGGGTGCGCGACATCGTGGTGAACCAGAAGATCGCCACCTTCGAGCTCCTTGAGATCGCGTCGAAGAATCGTGAAACGATCTTGCGCAACGCCTACCTCAAGGCGAAGCGGCAGTCGGAACGGGGCGCCGCCGCGGAGACGAAGGCCTACATCATTCCTGCGGCGCAGCACGACCCCCTCACCATGGAGAAGATGGTGCACCGGCTGCTCCTGCAGGGTATCGAGGTGCACCGCGCTCCGGCGGACTTCGTCCACGAGGACACGCGCTATCCCGCGGGGAGCTACGTGGTGTCGAGAGCGCAGCCGAAACAAGCGGTGGCGCGCTACCTGCTGGAGCGCACCTTCTACCCGCAGAACAGCTACACCCGCAACCCTGACGGCAGCCCCATCCGGCCATATGACATGTCCGCCGACGTCCTGGCGGAGTTCATGGGCGTGCGGGTGGTGCCCACCGGTACGGCGGTGGAGGCGGAGCTGGAGGTGGTACCGGAGTACCGTCCGCCCACCGGCCGCGTCGCCCGCGGTACGCACGGCTACTACGTGAGTCCCCGCCTGAACGACGCCTTCCGGGCGGTGAACGCCCTCTTCGACGAGGGTGTGGAGGTGCGCCGCTTCGTGCGGCGGCACGGCCCCCACGAGGCGGGTGGCTGGTGGATCCCCGACGCTGACGAGGCGCTGGTGCGCCGGGTGGCGGAGGAGACGGGCGTGGACTTCGAGGCCATGAACGTGGACCCCGGCGAGGAGTTCGCGCCGCCGGCACGCAGGCTGCGCATCGGGATGGTCCAGCAGTACGGCGGCAACATGGACGAGGGCTGGACCCGCTTCCTCTTCGACACCTTCGGTTTCCCGTACACGACGCTGAAGGCGCAGGACGTGGCGGACGGCAACCTACGCCGTCGCTTGGACGTCGTTATCC